>JBDSXE010000340.1:0-2519 GCA_039926325.1 Paracoccaceae bacterium
GCGCTGCGGTCTGGGTGCGTTCAGCGGGCAAAGGCTCGCTCGCAGAGGGCGGCTCTGGCGTGGGGGAACCTACGCCGGGCAGGGTTGCATCGGCTGTCGGCTGCGGCAGGCGGGCAGCGTCGGCAGCTGTCGGGATGATCAGGTATTGCCCTTCACGCACTGCGAGATCAGGGCCGAGGCCATTCCAGTCGGCCAGCGCCTTGGCGGAAATGTTATAGGTGCGCGCGATCGAGAAAGCGGTTTCGCCGCGCTTGACCTGATATCGCACCGGGACGGGACCGGAGGTTTGGGTCGCGAAGGGCAGTTGCGCGGTCGGGGTGGAGCCGCTGTCAACGCGGTCAAGGGCGCTGGTGGCAATGGACGTGACGTCGAGGCCGCCAATGACCGAACCGGTGCCCGGCATCGCGGCATCAGCCGCAGCGACACGGGTTGGCAAAGCAAGGATCTCTCCTGCGCGCAGCAGGTCCGTCGGCTTCAATGCGTTGAAGCCGGCCAGCTGATCGCCTGACAGGCCGACGCGCGTGGCCACGGTAGAAACCGTATCGCCCCTGCGGGCGACGATGACCTGATAGCCGGGATAAGAGATGACGCCGTTCTGGTCGGGCGTGGGCCGCGCGCTGGTCGCCTGTTCAGCGGCACCCGAAGTATCGCCGCCGTTTCTTCGCAGATCCCAGTCGAGATTGCTGTTGGAACAGGCCGATAGCAAAAGCGCCATCATGATTGGCACAGCGGCCCGCATTGGGCGCCGCGTGGAAAACTGCCGCATGGAAACAAGCATCTGATACCCTATCTCGTCAGCCCGGTTGCCCCGGGACTATGTCATTCCGCACCCAGACCTTCGACCAGCGGCACAAAGCGCACGGGTCGCAGTTCTTCGTAATCATAGCCAGACTCCAGTCGCGTCACCTTGATCAGGCTTTGCACCGCATCCGACTGCCCGACCGGCACCACCATGATACCGCCAACTTTCAGCTGCGCCAATAGGGGGCCAGGCGGGTCTTCGGCCGCAGCCGTGACCAGAATGCGATCAAACGGCGCCTGATCGGGCAGGCCGTGGCTGCCGTCTGCCGTAAAGGCAGTGATGTTGACGAGACCCAGGTTGCGGAAGATATCCTGCGCCTCGCGCACCAGACGGCGATGGCGGTCGACGGTATAGACGCGGCGGGCCAATTGGCTGAGGATCGCGGCCTGGTAGCCCGAACCGGTGCCAATCTCCAACACGGTATCGCGCGACTGAACGTTCAGCGACTGAGTCATCAGCCCGACGATGGAGGGCTGGCTGATGGTCTGACCACAGGAAATCGGCAGCGGCATGTCTTCATAGGCGCGTTCGGCAAACAGGCCACGCACGAAGGTGCCACGGTCGATTTTCTCCATCGCCGTCAGCACACGGGTATCGGTGACGCCGCGCGAGCGCAGGGCATACAGGAACCGCATCTTGCGTTCGGCCGCCGTCTCGGACGTGGGCATGCCATCGGCGCTGATGCTGTCTTCGGTCATGCGAGGCTCATCGCAAGTTCAGCAAGCCTGTCGTGCGCGGTCAGATCGGCGCGCATCGGGGTGATGGCGATCCAGCCGTCAAGGTTCACGGCGGCGTCGGTGCCGGGCAGGGTCGGGGTGTGCTGCGGGCCACCCTTGATCCAAAGGAATTTGCGGCCAGAGGGGGCGTGGTGCGGTTCGACACCGAATGACGTGTCGCGGCGAAAGCCCTGAGCTGCAACCTTGAGCCCCTTGACCTTGGTGGCAGGAATGGGCGGGAAGTTGACGTTGTAAAACAGCCGGTAATCGTTGCCGTCCCACAGGCCCTTGTCCAAGAGGGCGCGAACGGTGGCGGTACCGTGGACTGCCGCAGCTTCGAACGGGTCGTCGAGGTCTTCAGTCTCGCGGCCCATGAACTGCGACAGGGCAATGGCGGGAATGCCCTGCAATGCCGCCTCCATCGCGCCACCGATCGTGCCGGAATACAGCACATTCTCGGCGGCGTTGTTGCCACGGTTCACGCCGGACAGAACCAGATCAGGCTTGGCACCCTGCAGCACATCATAAAGACCCGCCAGCACGCAATCGGCGGGCGAGCCTTCGGCGGCATAGCGGCGTTCGGCCAGCTTCATGATCATCATCGGGTGGGTGTAGCTGATGCAGTGGCCAACGCCGGACTGCTCGAACGCAGGGGCGACTGTCCACACCTCGCCATCAGGTCCGGCTATGTCGTTGGCAATGCGCGTCAGCACCTCCAGGCCCGGTGCGTTGATGCCATCGTCGTTGGTGATCAGAATACGCATTTGGCCCCCGCCTTGATGGCCCTGATTAGACGACGCAAGGGCCAGCGGCAAGCGCCCCCTCGACCATTGGCAGGGCGTTGTGGTAAGCGCGCGCCATGTTGAACGCGCACCGCCTTTCCGTGGCCCCGATGATGGACTGGACTGACCGCCATTGCCGGGTGTTTCACCGGGTGATGACGCGCCGGGCGATGCTATATACCGAAATGGTGACGGCCCAGGCGGTCGTGCATGGCGACC
>JBDSXE010000341.1:0-6329 GCA_039926325.1 Paracoccaceae bacterium
AGTGGGAACGAAATGCGCGAGGTGCGGATGATCTTGCCTTCGTCGGGTTTTTCAAGCCCCGCCATCATGTTGATCACGGTGGTTTTGCCACTGCCGTTGCGGGCGAGAATGCCAAGCGAACGGCCAAGTTCGACCTTGAAAGAGGCGCGGTCGAGAATGACTTTGCGCTGCTTGCCAGTCCAGAACGACTTGCTGACATTGACGAATTCGATCATGCGCCCCGCGACCCGATCCCTAGGCAGCCTTTGCCCTTCTGACCCCGCCTATCGGCAGGGCTATTCGATTGCCATTAACGATCAGTTGATCGCGCTTGCGCCCTAACTAAGGGCTTGTTCAACTGGAAACAATACTGGGGCTTTCAGGCGGCATTATGTCGGATTGAGGACAATGCTGTGCGGTCATCGCCGGATCAGACGCGACAGCGCCAATGCCGCCGGACCGGCCAGCAAACTAAGCGCCAACCCCAACCGTGCGGCCTCTGCCATCGCTCCGCCGGGCAGCGCGCTATCCAGTGCCAGAACCGGCACGGTAAAGCCGGTGCCGGACAGAATGGCGATCAGCAGCAGGTCTGACAGGCGAAGGGTGTTCGGCAGCAGCTTTCCGGTCACAATCCCCGCCACCAACGCCCCGATCAGCAACCCCAGCGGCTTGCCAATCCACAGCGCCGCCAGGACCGATCCGGTTGTCGGGGCGAACGCGCCGAAATCCACACCGCCGCGTGTCAATCCGAACAGGAACAACACCACTGGCAAGGGCCGCATCATCAGATGTGCCAGCCGGTTCAGAGGGTCGGTCAGAAACTCCTCTGCCTCGGCGAACAGACCAAAGCTGCGTTCTGCATGCGGGATGACAGGGATCATCGGCAGCAACCCAAGTGCCGCAGGCAGCCCAGACAAGGCAACCCCAACCCATGACAACACCCCCAGCAGGACATACGGCCACAACGCGAATGCGCGGCGATGCTCACGTTCCGTTGCATCGGGCCGAGCCAATCGTGATTGAAAAAACCAGGCCACAACCATCGCGACCAGCGGCAGCATCAGCCAGACCACACGCAACTCTGCCTCGGGGTAGGCAAGGCCAAGGATAAGCAAACCAAGGATGTCGTAGGCGATGGTGATCAACAACAGCAGGTGCAATGCAGGATGGTCGCGGCCAAAGACGGCGCGACCAAAGACATAGCATAGCACCACATCGGACCCCAGCGGCACGGGCCAGCCGGTCCCGAAATTCGCCTCTTGCGCCGTCTCATATAGCTGGCTGAATATCAGCCAGACCACGACCGCCCCGATCATGCCGCCAATGACGGCCCCGATTGGCATCGACGCGCGCGCACGACCCGCCAGCGCACCGCGTTCCAGCACCACCGCCTCCCACAGTTCCTTGCCGATGAAGAACATGAACAAAGCCATCAACGCACTGGAGACCAGATTAAGCGGTGACAAAGTGACGACTGGCACACCGCTCCACTCCGGGATTGGCAGGTCGGCCAGGCGAAATTCGATGGCGTCGTAATAGGATGCAGGATCGATGTTGACCCATGCCGTCGCAAGCACTGCGCCGCCAATCAGCGCCTTGGCAAAATGTCGGACAAAGGGCGATACACGGTACATTATGGCGACTCGGATGCCCCTGTGCGAGTTGCGGTTCCATTGGGCATAGCTGCGGGATCAGCGTTGGGCAACGCAGGTGCCGCAATCAAGTCACGGTGTTGCCGGGGTGCAAGGATTGGCGTTGCAAGATGAGATTTCAGCGTGCCGGATATGTGCAGCGCGCTTTGCCTTGACCGCCACGGCCCACGCGCCGCGCCCGGTGGTCTGGTATTCTCCGAATGCCAGTATCCTCGTGTCAGGTCAGGCCCCGGGTGCGCGGGTTCATGCGTCTGGTCTGCCGTTTGACGATGCGTCGGGTGATCGGCTGCGCGATTGGATGGGGATTGGGCGGGAGGAGTTCTATAACCGGGATTTGCTGGCCGTCGTTCCGATGGCATTCTGCTTTCCGGGCTACGACGCAAAGGGGTCAGACCTTCCCCCGCCGCCGATCTGTGCTGCCACATGGCGCACGCGGGTGATGACGGCCTTGAAGCGGGTGCGTCTGACACTGTTGGTCGGTGGTGCGGCGCAGCGGTGGCATTTGGGCAATGCGCCTGTCGCGGAACGGGTAGCGGCGTGGCGTTTGCACGTTGCACAGGGGATTTACCCATTGCCGCACCCCTCTTGGCGCAACACGGGGTGGCTCAAGCGCAATCCGTGGTTCGAGTCTGAACTGTTGCCGGAATTGCGGACAGCGGTGGCCACGGTGCTGGCAGCGAGGGATGGATCATAAGCCGCAAGCGATACCACTGGCACGGGTCGCGCTTTCCTGCAAATTCCGTTATGGCGCGGGGTCTGTAGCATTGCGAGGTCACGATGACGGTTCTGGACGATCTGCATGCGGGGTTGCAACACGGTGGCGACGCCGAGGGGATGGCGTTTTATCGCGCGCTTGCCGATGCGGAATTGTTCCTGCTGCTAGAGGCCGAAGCTGTGGGCGAGGTGATGTCTCCGCGTGTGTTCGAACTAGCCGATGGCCCGGTCGTTTTGGCGTTTGACAATGAGGAGCGGCTGGCGGGTTTTGCCGACGGGCCGCTGGCCTATGCGGCGCTGCCGGGTCGCATCATTGCCGGCCAAATGGCGGGGCAGGGGCTGTCGCTGGGGCTGAACCTGGGGGCAGGGGTCGCGTCAGAGGTGATCCTGCCGCCCGAAGCTTTGGACTGGCTGTTGGCGATGCTGGACCAAAAGGCTCCGGCGGCATTGCAGGCGCGAGTGGCGCAGTTTTTGCCGCCATCGGTGCCGGGCAGCGTCAAAGTGGCGCTGGCATCTGCTGTTATCGGGGCCACCCGCGGCTATCTGGTGGGCGTTCGCTATGTTGATGGCACGCGCGGGCAGCTGTTGGCGCTGATCGGGGTCGATCCGGGGGCGGAAAGTGCGGCTGCCCGCGCAGTCACAGAGGCGTTGGCGTTCTCGGGCGTGGAGGCAGGCACCCTGGACGTAGCGTTTCTGGACGCAGACGATCTGGCGCTGGACCGGATGTCCGGTATGGCGCTGGTGATCGAGGGTGTGGCGATGCCTGTGACGGAGCCTACCGGACACGCAGGGCCCGGTATGGACCCGACACGCCCGCCAAACTTGCGGTAATTGGGGTATTATAATACCGCTTATCGCAAGTCATTGATTTGCATAAGTTAAAACTCTAACGCTACACTTGACGCTCGGCACGCCTTCAGCGATAAGCCCCCATCTTCGACTTGCGGGGCTTGTCCCGCCCTTACCATATGGGTTCCGAATGAAAACCTTCACCGCAACGCCTGCGGACATCGACAAGAAGTGGATCCTGATCGACGCCGAAGGCATCGTTCTGGGCCGCCTTGCGACCGTCGTGGCTTCTATCCTGCGCGGCAAGACCAAGCCGACGTTCACGCCGCACATGGACATGGGCGACAATGTCATCGTCATCAATGCCGACAAGGTGCAGATGACCGGCAACAAGCGCAAAGACAAGAAATACTACTGGCACACTGGCCACCCGGGCGGCATCAAGGTCCGTACGGCAGAGCAGGTTTTGGCGGGCGCGCATCCTGAGCGTATCGTCGAAAAGGCTGTCGAGCGTATGATCAGCCGCAATCGTCTGGGCGCTGTCCAGATGACCAACCTGCGGGTTTATGCCAGTGCAGAGCATCCGCACGAGGCGCAGCAGCCAACCGTTCTGGACGTGGCCGCGATGAATCCCAAAAATACCCGGAGCGCATGAGCATGGCCGAAATCAAATCTCTCGACGATCTGAAATCGGCGGTTGGTGCCGCTCCGACGACGACCGCAGCGCCTGCCCGTGTGGCAGTGCGTGATAAACTCGGCCGCTCCTACGCCACCGGCAAGCGCAAGAACGCTATTGCTCGCGTCTGGATCAAGCCGGGCACCGGCAAGGTCATGGTCAATGGCAAGACGATGGCAGAATACTTTGCCCGTCCGGTTCTGCAGATGATCCTGCGCCAGCCGTTCACCATTGCCAATGTCGAAGGCCAGTTCGACGTGATGGCGACGGTTTCGGGCGGTGGTCTTTCGGGTCAGGCCGGTGCTGTGAAGCACGGCGTGTCCAAGGCATTGCAGCTGTACACGCCGGAACTACGCGGCGCGCTGAAAGCTGCAGGCTTCCTGACCCGCGACAGCCGCGTCGTGGAACGCAAGAAGTACGGCAAGGCGAAAGCCCGCAAAAGCTTCCAGTTCTCCAAGCGTTGAACTGGACTACATTGTACAAAGGCCCGCTGGAAACAGCGGGCCTTTTGCTTTGGGGTGGGGATGGGTCAAAAAAAATTGGGCCGGAAAAACCGGCCCAGTTGGGGAAAACTCGGGGTGTGTAGGGTTCAGGCGACCCAGAACGGCTTCTCAGCCTCGCGCGCTGCGACTTGCGGATCGACACCGATGTCGGCCAGCATATGCACCGTCAGGCCGCGCAGATCCTTGCGGGTGCGGCGGCGCAGATCCCATGTCACCACGAGCAGTGTCACATTCAAAAGAACGCGGCTCAGGGGCGGCAGGGGGCGGCTGTGCAGGGTGTTGGCATCGACGAGTTGCATGACAGTCTCTATTGTGTTGATACAAGATCGGTTGTTCTGTACAGTATAGATACAATGCTAGCAAGCGAATCGCCAGAGGAACATTGTCATGGATACAATTGCACCGCCGCGATGGCTTCCCGAATTGTCGCAAGCGCAGGGGCCTAAATATCTGACCCTGACACGGGCTTTACGCGATGCGATCCGTGACGGTACGCTGCCCGAGGGCGCGCAATTACCCACCGTCCGCGATCTGGCGTGGAAGCTTTCCGTGACACCCGGAACCGTTAGCCGGGCATATCAGATTGCCACGCAGGAAGGCTTGCTGCAGGCCACAGTCGGGCGCGGCACCTTTGTTTCGGCGCGTATGCCGCGTTTGGGGCCAACCGTGCCGCTGTTTGCCGAGCGCGATTCAGGTGGCGGGGCAGAGCGGGTCGATCTGCGCTCGCCGCGCCTGCCAAACTTGGGGCAGGGCGAGGCGATCAGTGCGGCACTGCAACGGGCGTCCTTCAATATTGGCGCGGATTGGCTTGATTATCCTACACAAAATGAAGAACGCCCCCTGCGCGATGCAGTCTGCGACTGGTTGGCGGCGCGGGTTCTGGGGACATTCAATGCACAGGATATCATGCTGACCCACGGCGGCCAAAGCGGTATCGGGTTGATCCTTGACTGCTGCTTGCGTGGCGACAGGCCGGTGGTTTTGACCGAAGACCTGTCCTATCCCGGCTTCCGCTATGCCGCTCGCCTTGCACGGGCAGAGGTCATTGGCGTCGATCTGGATCACGACGGCATCCGGCCCGACGCATTGGAGGCCGCCTGTCGCAGGCACGGCCCGCAAGTTCTGTGCCTGACACCGGAGGGCCAAAATCCGACAACCGCCCGCATGTCTGCCGCACGTCGAACTGACATTGTATCAATTGCGCGGGCACACAATCTGCAAATCATCGAGGATGAGTGCTATCCGGCCCAAGTCTCCGACACACCAACCCTGCGCGCTTTGGCACCAGAGCGGGTGTGGTACATGGGCAGCCTGTCGAAAACCGTCTCGGCGGCGCTGCGGTTTGGCTATGTGATCTGCCCACCGGGCATGGGTGAGTCTGGCAGGCTTGCCTCTCAGCACCGCTATTTTGCGCTTTCTCGCCCGGTGACGGCACTGTGCCTTGATCTGTTCCAATCTGGCGAAGCCTATGCCATCCGCGACCGCGTCATGGCGGATTATTCGGAGCGTTTGCAGATTGTGGTGAACCGGCTTGGGCCGTTCAATCTGAAATGGCAGGCCGGTCTGCCGTTTGTCTGGCTTGGCTTGCCAAGTGGCTGGCGGGCATCCAGTTTTACCCGCATGGCAGAGAATGCCGGGGTTCTGCTGCGTCCGGCGGACCAATACGCGATGGTGCATGGCCGTGCGCCAAACGCCGTGCGGCTTGCTGTTCCCGGTGACATTGCGCGCGCCAAACTGGAGCAGGGTGTGCAGGCGCTGGCCCATCTGCTGGTAAATCCGCCAACTGATATGGCCGTCTGACCGGCCGATTGTGGCGAAATTGTGTTTGTAGCGTGTCACAATTGTGTCGGCACACGTAGCCTGTGGCATTGCGGACTCAGGCAATGCGTCAAATTTGACCCAACCTATTGACCGAACTACATTTCGATCGGCAAGATTTCGCCATCGACCAGTCTGACCAATAAAAAGGATGACCCGAATGGGCACGCAAACTACGTTTCACGCGCCAGGGCGCGG
>JBDSXE010000342.1:0-11893 GCA_039926325.1 Paracoccaceae bacterium
AGGCGGCTGGCGGTGCTGGGCGGTCAGGCCGACAGGTTGCGACTAACGCGGCAGGAAGATGTCGAATTCGGCAAGGTCAGGGACGAAATAGGATCAACTCTGTCGCCTGCCGGATTGGGTTGGAAGCTGGGAGAGATACCAGCGCAGGATGTCGTTCTGTGTCTGGCGGCGATTCTGGAGGCACCGTTGCCGCAGGATTGGCACGCCGAAGTGCAGCGCGGGGCGCAGTCGGTTTTCCCGGTCAGTGCCGCCGATTTGATGCCAGAGTTACATGGACCGGCGATTGGCGCGCGGTTGAGAATGCTGCAAGCGCGCTGGCTGGCGAGCGGACTGCGTCTGGACAAGGACGCACTGCTGCGGAGCGGCAACGATTGAGGGGTGACAATTCCGATCGCTTCCGCTAGGAATTTCTGACCAAAATCGAGGAGAGCGGCATGGAATACGGGATTTCACTCAGTCGGGCCTAGGCCGACCGATCCCGTATGGGCGGTCCGTCAGGCACCGTCCCACCCTTTTGCTGCAACGCCAATTCACAGGCTTCCTCATGTTTCGCTTTTTCGAAAACCTCGTCGATCCTTACGCATCCTATCCGCAAACCGACACGCCGCCGCGCAAGCTGTGGCCGTTTCTGGCGGAGTATATGCGGCATTTTACCAAGGTTTTCGTGGCCACCGGACTGTTTTCGGTGGCGAACGCTGCGGGCGATGTCGTGCTGATCTGGTATGTCGGGCGCATCGTCGACTATCTGGCGACCGGCACGCCGACACAGGTCTGGACCGCGCATGGCACGGAAATCTCGTTGGTCGCGCTGGCCATTCTAGTGGTGCGGCCACTGGTTGGCGGCGCGCATGTGGCGCTGCTGCACAACACGATTCTGGTGAATTTCGGCACGATGATCCGCTGGCGCGCGCACGCGCATGTGTTGCGGCAACCGGTTGGGTGGTTTGAGTCTGATTTCGCGGGCCGCATCGCCAACCGTATCATGCAGGCCCCGCCTGCCGCTGGCGATGCGGTGTTCCAGACGTTTGACGCTATGGCGTTTGCGTCGGTGATGCTGATCGGCGCGGCATTTATGCTGGCCGACGCCGATCCGCGCTTGCTGGTGCCGCTGGTAATCTGGCTGGTGGCGTATCTGATGCTGATGCGCTGGACGCTGGTGCGGGCCGGTCCGGCGTCAAAGGCCGCATCGGATGCGCGGTCGGCAGTGACGGGGCGCGTCGTGGATGCATATACCAACATCCATTCGGTGAAACTGTCGGCCCATCATGACCGCGAACTGGACTATGCCAAAGAATCGATCGAGGCTGCACGGCAGACGCTGGCCACGGAAATGCGGATCATCACCAAGATGGATGTTGTGCTGACGCTGCTGAACGGCATGTTGATCGTGTCGGTGATCGGCTGGGCGTTGGCGCTGTGGTATCAGGGCGCGGCTTCGGTCGGGACGGTGGCGGCAACCTCGGCGCTGGTGCTGCGGCTGAACAACATGACGTATTGGATCATGTGGTCGACCTCTAACCTCGTGCAGTCGCTGGGCGTGGTGCAGGAGGGGATGGAGACGATCACGCACCCCATCACGCTGGTTGATGCGCCCAAGGCCAAGGATCTGGATTTTCGCGATGGTCTGATCGAGATCGACCACGTTTCGCACCACTACGGCCGCGGCTCGGGCGGGCTGGACAAGGTGACGCTGACGATCAGGCCTGGCGAAAAGATTGGCGTTGTTGGCCGGTCGGGGGCGGGAAAATCAACGCTGGTCAAGCTGATGCTGCGGTTTTACGATGCCGAGGATGGGCAGATCCGGATTGACGGACAGGATATTTCAATGGTCGCGCAGGAAAGTCTGCGGCGGCAGATTGGGATGGTTCAGCAGGAATCGAGCCTGTTGCACCGGTCGGTCCGCGACAACATCAAGTACGGTCGCCCAGATGCCACCGACGCGCAGATGATCGACGCAGCCAAGCGGGCGGCTTCGCATGAGTTCATCCTAACCTTGCAAGACCCGCAGGGCCGCACCGGCTATGACGCGCATGTCGGTGAGCGCGGGGTGAAGCTGTCGGGAGGGCAACGGCAGCGGGTTGCGCTGGCGCGGGTCATCCTGAAGGACGCACCGATTCTGATTCTGGACGAGGCGACTTCGGCGCTGGATTCAGAGGCGGAGGCGACGATACAAGAGGCGCTGTTTGGTGTGATGCAGGGCAAGTCGGTGATCGCCATCGCGCACCGCCTGTCCACGATTTCCGCAATGGACCGGATTGTCGTGCTGGAGGATGGCCGGATCGCGGAAGAAGGCTCGCATGCCGAATTGTTGAACCGTGAGGGTCTTTACGCGCGGTTCTGGGCGCGCCAATCCGGTGGTTTCATCGGATTGGAGGAAGCCGCCGAATGATGCTTGGCCCAAGAATAAAGCCGTTCCGCCCAACAGAAATTGCGCCGCCGCAAACCCGGCTGGCGTTTTTTCGCTGGGCGCTGGAGGGGGCTTGGCCGGGGTTGATCTGGGCCACGTTCTGGTCAGCGGCAGCTGGGTCATTGGAGGCGGTGTCGGCCACGATCCTTGGCCGTGTTATCGACGCCGCCAATACCGCGATGCCGGCCACAGTTTTTGTCACGCATTGGCAACTGTTCGCGCTGTTCGTGGCGTTTTACCTTGTGGTGCGACCACTGGTTTTCGGGCTGAACACATCGGCTCTGTCACTGACGATTGAACCCAACCTGTTCCCGCTGATCCTGTCACGTCTGCACCGCTGGACCATCGGGCAGGCGGTGACGTTCTTTGACAACGACTTTGCCGGGCGGATCGCGCAGAAACAGATGCAGACGGCACGGGCTGCGACAGATGTGGTCTCGGGCAGTGTTGAGACAATTGCGTTTGGCCTAGCTTCGATTGTCGGATCAGTGGCCTTGATGCTGGCGATCAACGGCTGGGTGTCGGCGCTGCTGATCCTGTGGGTAGCGGGCTACATGCTGTTCATCCGCAGTTTCCTGAAGCGCATCCGGGGCGCATCGGCTGCACGGGCATCGGCGCGGGCGATGGTAACGGGCAATATCGTTGACACGGTTACTAACATGAAAACCGTCAAACTGTTCGCCCATTCGAAATACGAAGACCGCGTTGCGCTGGACTCGATGGAGGTGTTTCGTGACAAGGCGATTGAATACGGCCTGATCTCATCCTGGTTCCGGTTCAGCCTGATGGGTCTGGCCGGGGTACTGCCGGTCATGCTGGTTGGGGCCACAGTCTGGCTTTGGTCGGTTGGGCTTGCCACACCGGGCGATATCGCGGCGGCGGGGGCCGTGTCGTTCCGGCTGGCGCAGATGACGGGGTGGATTTCATTCTCGCTCATGTCGATCTTCGGCAATATGGGCGAGGTCGAGGATGGTATTCGCACCCTGACGCCGCCCTACACGTTGAACGATGCGGCTGACGCGATGGATCTGCCGCGCGTAAAAGGCGAGATTCGGCTGGAACACGTCAGTTTTGCGTATGGTCGGCGCAAGGGCGGAATTCAGGACGTCTCGCTGGTGGTACATCCGGGCGAAAAAATCGGGATTGTCGGTGCGTCGGGGGCGGGTAAATCGACGTTGGTGTCGTTGCTGTTGCGGCTGTATGACACTGAAAGCGGGCGTATTTTGATCGACGGTGTGGACATTCGCACGGTCACGCAGGAAAGCCTGCGGCGTCAGATTGGTATGGTCACGCAGGAAACCGCGATGTTCAACCGAACCGCGCGGGAGAACATACTTTATGGCGATCCTGAAGCGACTGACGACGCGATGGTTGCTGCCGCCAAGGCAGCAGAGGCGCACGAATTCATTTTGGGCCTGAAGGATTTCATGGGGCGCACCGGATATGATGCGTTTCTGGGCGAGCGCGGTGTCAAGCTATCCGGTGGCCAGCGGCAACGCGTCGCATTGGCGCGGGCGTTTCTGAAAGATGCGCCGATCCTGATTCTGGACGAAGCGACCTCGGCGCTGGATTCAGAGGTCGAGGCGTCGGTGCAGGATGCCCTGTCCAAGGTGATGCGCGGCAAGACGGTGCTGGCCATCGCCCACCGGCTTTCGACGATTGCCGAGATGGACCGCATTATCGTGCTGGACGACGGCCGCATAGTCGAAGAAGGCAATCACGGCGAACTGCTGGCACGCGGCGGGCTGTATGCGCGATACTGGAACCGCCAATCTGGCGGGTTCATCGGCGTCGAAGATAAGGAAGCGGCAGAGTGATCCTGACAATTGACCGACTTGGCCATCTTGGCGACGGCGTGGCCAAGGGGCCAAGTGGTACGATCTTTGTGCCGCAAATGCTGCCTGGAGAGGTGGTCGAGGGCGAATTGCAGGGTGACCTGCTAACCGGTGTCCGCATTGTAACGCCGTCGGTCAGTCGCGTCCGCCCGGTATGCGTTCATAACCGCATGTGTGGCGGCTGCCTGTTGCAACATGCGTCCGATGATTTCGTTGCCCATTGGAAGCTGGGCGTCGTGCAAAGCGCGTTGGCGGGGCAGGGGATTTCGGCCTTGTTCAGACCCATAATCACGTCGCCGCCCCGCTCTCGGCGTCGTGCGACTTTGGCAGCGCGGCGAACGAAAAATGGTGCGCTTATCGGATTTCACGCCCGCGCTTCCGACTTGCTGGTCGATATTCCCCATTGCCAGTTGTTGCATCCTGACCTGATGGCCGCGTTTCCGGCGTTGGAATCGCTCGTGAAAATCGGCGGATCACGCTCTGCCGAGGTTACGCTGACGATCACCCGCAGTTTTGCCGGGCCTGACGTGGTGGTGACAGGCGGGCGGCCAGCGGATGCGTTGTTTCAGATGGAGCTGGCGCGGCTGGCGGAACAGTATGGTATTTCGCGGCTGACCTGGAATGGTGAGACGGCCGCGCTGCGGGCGCAACCGATGCAGCGTTTTGGTCGCGCCTTGGTCGCGCCGCCGCCAGGTGCGTTTTTGCAGGCAACGGCTGAGGGTGAGGCGGCTTTGCTGCAATCGATAGCACTGGCTATCGGTTCGGCCCGTCGAATCACCGATTTGTTTGCAGGGGTTGGGACGTTTTCATTGCCCTTGGCCGAACGCGCCGAAGTGCATGCGGTTGAAGGCGATGCGGCCATGATGGCTGCGTTGGACAAGGGCGCGCGAAACGCCGAAGGACTGCACCGTGTGACGGTTGAAACCCGTGACCTGTATCGTCGCCCGCTGGAGGCCGACGAGTTCAAGGGGATCGAAGCCGTTATCATCGACCCGCCGCGCGCCGGAGCAGAGGCGCAAAGCCACGCATTGGCCCGCGCCAAAGTGCCGGTGATTGCGTCGGTTTCCTGTAACCCGATCACCTTTGCCCGTGATGCGAAAATCCTGATGGCGGCTGGCTATAAACTCGACTGGGTGCAGGTGATTGATCAGTTCCGTTGGTCGTCGCATGTCGAACTTGTGTCGCGTTTCAGCCTGTAGCTTCTGGTCAGGCAGAGGTTTTTCCAGTATTGGCGTTGAAAAAAATAACGGCGGGCAGCAGATGACAAGATTCCTTCGACTGATACTGGTGGCGGTGGCGCTATGTGCGCTGGCCTCTTGCAACACCAGCAAGTTCAAGACCTATCGCGGGCCGACCGTGACGCTGGTGGAGGTTCATAAATCGGATCGCAAGATGTTCCTGATGCACGGGACCAAGATCCTGAAAGCGTATGACATCCATCTGGGCGGCAACCCGATTGGTCCAAAACAGTTCGAGGGCGATGGCAAGACGCCGGAAGGCGCGTATTACATCAGCCACCGCAACCCGAATTCCAGCTATCACCTTTCGCTGGGGGTTTCTTACCCTAATGAGGCAGACATCGCGTTTGCGAAGCTGAACAAGCTGCAGCCGGGAAACAACATTTTTGTCCATGGTGGGCCGCCGCATAAAATGGCGAACGACGACTGGACGGTTGGCTGCATTGCTGTGACCGACAAGGAAATGGAAGATATCTACGCGATGGTCAATCCCGGTACGCCGATCAACATTTTCCCGTAATAGCCTGAAGTGGAAATAAAAAGGGAGCCGTGCGGCTCCCTTTTTTATATCGCTGGCAAAGCGGATCAGCCCTGCTGTTGCGAAGCTCCGGCGATGCCACCAAGAAGCATGGTCCACCAGATTTTGCCGCTTGGCTCTTGAAACCAGGCAAAGCCCATCTCGGTCGCCCGGGCGTCCAACACCATTGCGCGGGTGTCGGCCTGATCCATCCAAGAGGACAGCGTTTCCAGTTCGGTCTGGTAAGTTTCCGAGATCAGTTCACCCAGAAGTTTGCCAGTGTAGCCGACCCGCTGGGCCCGCACCAAAGGCGACGAACCGTCAGAGCCAAAGTGCCAGGGCCGGTTCTGCACCGACATATCGCGCGAATGGGCGGCGCATGCGGCGTTAAGTGCGGCGTTGAACGCCAGTTGCGTCTGACCCTTGGCCTGACGCAAGGCGTTCACGCCGTCCAGCATATGAAACGAAATCTCGGATTCGCTGCCGGGCGCAATGCGGTACACTTGCGGCAGGGGTTTACCATCGGTGCCGCGCGGCACCTCTGGCGGTTTAGAGCAAGCTGCAAGCGCAGCAGCGGCACCCAGAAAAAGCGCAGAACGTCTGTCCATGATCATGTCACCTGTATCGGGCCCCTCGTCGGACCTCTGAGCCTCGCTTGCAGACGGTCATACATAAAACCTGACCCAAGCAAAACCCTCTGCTTAATGCCGCTTGCTGACATGGCCGTGAATTGCGGTGGGCGACCCAAAGGCGTAAAAGCCGCAACATCAAGCAGTCAAGGAGATCAGAGCATGTCTGACGAAACGAAAAAACCGTTCAACCGCCGCCTGTTCCTGAGTGCCGCTGCAGCCGGAATCGGTGCCGCTGCCCTGCCGGTGCGCGCGGAAGAGTTCAGCAATTCCACCGAGTTCGAGACGCCGACGACCCCGACCACCACACGCGCAAACATCTCTAGCTTTCGGTTACTGGACTGGCAGGATCACTTCGCCAACACTGCCAAGGGCGCGATTCTGGTCGACATCACCTCACGGGCGCTGCATTTCTGGTCTGAAGATCAGACGATCTACAAGCTTTACCCAACTTCGGTGCCTTTGACGGAAGAACTGACCCGTCGCGGCAATACCTCGGTTATCCAGAAGGTCGTCAATCCAAAATGGACGGCAACAGCGGGCGAACTGCAGCGTAACCCGGACTGGCCGAAGTTTGTGGAGGGCGGATCACCCGACAATCCGCTTGGCATCCGTGCGCTTTACCTCGGGTGGCCCTCTTACCGAATCCACGGCACGCATGACACACGCAAGATCGGTCGGCGGTCGTCGAACGGCTGTATCGGGCTTTACAACGAACACATCCTTGAATTGTTCGGTCTGGCGCAGGTTGGCACCCAGGTTCTGCTGATTTAAGCAGCACTTTTGGGGGTGCGTCATAATGCAGCACACCTCGTACCAAGCGAAAACTGAGCACCCGGGGCAAACATGGCATACGGGTGTTGCTAATTTGACGACATTGCGGTGACGCGCTGCAACGGCGACAGAGAGTCAGTTGCAATCATTGATTTGACCTGCTTTTTACCACGTCACGAGGAACAGTATTTGGGCGCATCCTGCTGCCTCTACGACACTTTCGGCTGGATGCATTAACTGGAGGTTAACATGAAGAAACTCGCTCTCGCAGCCGCTCTGTCGCTGGCTGCTTCGACCGCTTTCGCTGGCGGGATGGTTGAACCGGTTATGACACCGCCGGTTGTCGTTGCCACCGTCAAAACGTCGTCCTCGGGCGGCGGTCTGGTTGTTCCGTTGCTGTTGCTGCTGGTTGTAGCTGCAGCAGTCGCTTCTAACTGATCCAGATTTTCGGGCCTATGAATTAGACGGCAGGCAACTGCCGTCTTTTCTTTTGGGTCAATGGGTAAACGGGCAACAGTCTGGCAAAGCCGCCGCCGACTGGTTGCAAACTTCGCGCCAAAATGCTTTTATCCGTTCACGAGCAACAATCTTGTCGCGTCTGGTCTAGAGACGGAAGTCCGGCCTTATGCAAAAACTGGAGACTAACATGAAAAAAATCGCCCTCGCTGCCGCATTGTCGCTGGCTGCTTCGTCCGCTTTCGCTGGTGGCATGGCCACGCCGATCATGGAACCGGCACCGGTTGTAGCTGAAACTGTCAAAACCTCGTCCTCGGGCGGCGGTCTGGTTGTTCCGTTGCTGCTGCTGCTGGTTGTGGCTGCTGCCGTCGCGAGCAACTAATTCAGATTTTCGGATCTGTAGGGACGGCAGGGACAACCTGCCGTCCTTTTTCTATTTCAGGGGCTACTTGATCCAGCCACCAAGGTTTTCCGAGATGATCTCGGTAAGGGCCGCAATATGGGTCTGCTGATCGTTCAGGCACGGGATGTAGGTGAATCTTTCGCCACCAGCATGCAGAAATGCCTCGCGAATCTCGCCATTCACTTCTTCCAGGGTTTCGATGCAGTCAGCGGAAAATGCGGGTGCCATGACGGCAATGCTTTTCTTGCCAGCACGCGCCAAGTCGGTGACATGTTCGACCGTATAGGGCCGCAGCCATTCTTCACGGCCAAAGATCGACTGAAAGCTGACTTCGATCATGCTGCGGTCCCAGCCAAGGCTTTCGCGGAGCAGCCGGGTCGTCTTCATGCATTGGCAATGGTAGGGGTCGCCCTGCATCAAATAGCGTTTCGGCATGCCGTGGTAGCTTGTCACCAGCACATCGGGCCGGTGATCCAGATTGGCGTAAGCATTCGTCACTGACTGAGCCAGAGCAGAGATGTAGGCTGGGTGATCAAAGTATTCGGCCACAGTCCGCACAGCAGGTGGTCGCCACTCGCGCGTGAGGGCTGCGAAAAAAGAATCATTGGCGGTGGCGGTCGTGGCGCCAGCATATTGGGGATATAGCGGGAAAAATAAAATCTTCTCGCAACCCGCCTGAACCATCGCGCGGACCTTCGACAGGGTGGTCGGATTGCCATAGCGCATGCAGAAATCAACCATGACCTGATCGCCGTAGCGGTCGGACAATGCCTGCGAAATCGCGGCGGTCTGGTCCCGCGTGATCGTCAGCAGCGGGCTTTCGCCGCGCTCGGTGTTCCAGATCTTGCGGTAGTTCGCGCCGGATTTCTGCGGGCGAAATGACAGAATAATCAGTTGCAGAATCGGCTGCCACTTCCAGTCCGGCAGATCGACAACCCGTTTGTCCGACAGAAATTCGCTAAGATAGCGGCGCATTGGCCAGTAGCTGGTGTCATCGGGCGTGCCGAGATTGGCAAGCAGGATGCCAACTTTGGCCGGCATGACAGCGGGGTGGCCTGCGGGCGCGTGGGCCAAACGATCGGTTTCAGAGGTGGCGTCCCGCATGTCATGGCTCCTGGAATGGCTGCCTTTCAAATAGCGGCAAATGCTACCGGGTCAAAGGTGTCCCGCATTCGGCAACTTCACTTCTGCGGCTTGCAACGCCTCTGACAGCCGATTGACCGCTGATCCGGGGCGCAGCGGCTTTTGCTGACTGTCGTGGGGCGCCCAACCGGTAAGCACCACAATTTCGAATGTTGCCGGAATGCGCCCGTCCGCGCCCTGCATTTCCTGGTACAGTTGCGCGGCCCGCGTGAAGATGGCGCGGCGCGTCGGGTGGCGCAAACGTGCGGCCAACGCATTACCTTCGCCCATCGCGCGCAGGTCGCGCATCAGGTGAAATGCGTCCTTATAGCGCACCGTCGTGGTAAAACTGTCCGCCACTGGCAGTCCGAATCCGGCACGCTGCAACAGACTGCCCAAATCGCGGATTTCGCCCATCGGCAGCACGCGGGGCGAAAGACCCCCCGTCACCTGTGATTCCGCCTGACCCAGACAGGCCCGCAGTTCGTGCAAGGTCTGGCCACCAAACATCAGCGCCATCATCCAGCCATCGGGTTGCAAGGCATGGCGGCATTGCACCAGCTGGCCCACCGGATCATTGGCCCAATGCAGGCACAGAGCGTGGATCGCCAAGTCGTGCGCTTTTGGCTGCAAGTTCAGCACTTCGTCATCGGCAATGTTGGGAAAATCGCACCAAACCTGAGGAAATCCTGTCACGACGACCGGAGCTGTAAAGGTTCTATTAACCTCCTTGAGCCTCTCCTGCACTTCGTCCAGCACCAGTTCCTGCAGGAACAGCGCGGTCGCGCGGTTGCGGTGCAAGGTCAGGGCGGTTCGGTCGGTAAGGTCAGGTGGCTGCATGGCGGCGGACCATAGGAGAGCGTGATGGGAATGCAAGCCTTGCTGCATCTGGTCTATCCGTCGCAGTGTCTGTCCTGCGATGCCCGTGTCACCACCGATTTTGGCCTGTGCGGCACCTGCTGGCGTGACACGCCGTTCATAACCGGGCTGGTTTGCACCAAATGCGGTACGCCTTTGCCGGGTGAGGACCGCGCTGTTGAGGTTTTGTGTGACGATTGCCTGCTGATCGCCCGCCCGTGGTCGAACGGTCGGGCGCCGCTTTTGTACAAGGACAACGCGCGCAAACTGGTGTTGGCCCTGAAACACGGCGACCGGACCGACCTTGCGCGTCCGGCGGCGCAATGGCTGCTGCGGGCCGCCCAACCGATTCTGGTGCCGGATATGCTGGTGGTGCCGATTCCTTTGCACTGGCTAAGTCTGATCAAGCGGCGGTACAATCAGGCGGCACTGCTATCGGGTGGGGTGGCGAAACTGGCTGGTCTGGCCCATTGCCCCGATCTGCTGCAACGCCTTCGCAATACCCACACACAGGATGGCCGCGACCGCGACGGCCGGTTTGCCAACATGTCGGATGCGTTGCGTGTTCATCCCCGGCGCGTGGCGCGAATTGAGGGGCGGCACATACTGCTGGTCGATGACGTGATGACATCGGGAGCCACTTTGGCAGCCGGGGCAGAAGTGTGCATTGCGGCTGGCGCAACTGGGGTTTCCGTTCTGGTCATGGCGCGCGTTGCGAAGGATGCCTAAATCGATATAGTCTGCGTGACGTTGAGGATCCCGCTTATGAAAACCGTTGAAATCTACACCACCCAATCCTGCCCGTATTGCATCGCCGCCAAGCAGCTGTTGCGGAAAAAGGGCGTGCAATATGCCGAAATTGACGTGAGCCGAGACCCGAGTTTGCGTACCGTCATGACGCGCCGGGCGAATGGTGGCCGCACAGTGCCTCAAATTTTCATTGACGGCACCCACATCGGCGGCAGCGACGAACTGCACGCGCTGGATCATGCAGGCGGGCTTGATCCGCTGTTGGCATGATGCGGGCGGCGCTGCTGCAACTGAACGTCACGGACGAGCACGCGGAAAATCTGGCGGGGACGTTGGCGTTGGTGCGGCAGGCGCACGCGGGTGGTGCGGGGTTTGTGCTGACGCCGGACTGTACCAACCTTCTGTCGTCTAACCGCGATCACCAGCGTCAGGTGCTACGGCTAGAGGTGGATGATCAAACGCTTGCCCAACTGCGGACTGCGGCGGCTGTGCTGAAAATCTGGCTGCTGATCGGGTCTTTGGGCCTGATGACGGGCGATGAGGACGGGCGCTTTGCCAACCGTTCGTTCTTGATTGGGCCGGACGGCAGCATCGTCGCCCGATACGACAAGATTCATATGTTCGACGTCAACGTGTCAGAAACCGAAATCTACCGCGAATCCGCCGGGTATCGTCCCGGGAGCCAAGCGGTTCTGACCGATACGCCCTTTGGCCGCATTGGAATGACCGTCTGTTACGATGTGCGTTTTCCGCAGCTTTATCGTCGGCTTGCCCAAGCTGGGGCCGAAATTTTGACTGTGCCCGCCGCATTCAACCACATCACCGGTGCCGCGCATTGGGAGGTGTTGTTGCGCGCGCGCGCAATTGAGACGGGGTGTTTTGTTCTGGCCCCGGCACAGACTGG
>JBDSXE010000343.1:0-2951 GCA_039926325.1 Paracoccaceae bacterium
GATCACACGCTCAAGCCGTTCAAAAAACCACTTGCACCAACGGGGGCATCCATACATGCACGAATCGTGTGACGGCCGAACTGCCGCTTCTCCCGGACAGAGCTATTCCATGCCTGTCGGCTGCGCCGCCGATGCCATGTCGGCGTCAAACCAGATGGTCAGAGATCCGCGGCGCTTCAGCGCCTTGTTATACGCGGGCCAGTTCAGGGTCTTGTACGTCGGTGTGTTCGGTCTGCCCATGGCCTCAAGCTATCACGCTGGATTCGCAAGATGAATCCCTCTCGGGATTCGTGCAACAGAGCCTGCGCGCGGGCAAAGCGCGTGTTTCCCTCGGGACGGTATCGGGAGATTGTCAGGCTGGCCGCGCGACGGATCGGCGAACGATTGCCGGACTACTGAACGAGCGTGGCATGCTGACGCGTAGGGGCGGGCGCTGGCAGGTGTCCAATGTGGGGAATTTGATGAAGCGTTGGCGAGAAAAGCATGCCCGACACTGCATCGGACATGTTTCTTCCGAATTCTCCTTCAACGACCTGATGTCTTCCGACGCATCCCGAGTCACAAAATCCGCAGGATTGACCAATACGACGATCCGGAGACGACATGCGCGCCCAAGTCCTTGCCCCAGACGGCATGGGCGTCATTCTTGCCAAGCTTGGCGAAGAAGGCTTCCAACTGCGCGAGGCTTTCGACCGTGTGTTCGGCCTCCACGGTCGCCTCGCGGGTGCCGATCGAGCCGGTCAGAAGCCCGAACTTCATGTCGTCCAGTCCGACATGCGGGCCAATCTCGGCCTCCCACTTGCGCATAAGGTCGATCACCTTCGACTTTTCGCCGAACTTCGCATCAATCTGCCAACGTGCTCTGAACATGATGGCTCTCCCTCACTCGTCCCAGGCCTGAACGACGGTCTGACGCGAGATCAGGCCATCACTCAGTTCCACCTGCGCGAGGCAAAACACCTTGGTGCCGTCGGGATAGGCGCAGGCCTGGCTGAAGGCCATCAGGTTGCCCTCGGCCAAGGTGAAGTCCACCTTGTGAGTCATGGCCCGGCTGCAGATGTCATCCCAGAAGGTGGTGATGGCAGCGCGGCCGCTGATCTCACGCGGTTTGCTCGGCGGGTTGTTGCGGTCGATCACCCGAACCTTGGCGTCATCGGCGTAAAGGCTGGACAACAGATGGCTGTTCCGGTTCTCGATCGCTTCCTTGATGAGCTTGCCGGTCACGGGCCTGGTTTGCGTTTGCATTTTCATCTCCATCAGTTTGAGGTTGTGGCTTTTGGGGCCATCATGGCATCGACTTCGGCGCGGAAGGTGGCCTGATCGACCTGCATTCCGTTGAGCACCGTGCTCCAGTGCCGCACGATCGCGGACATCGCGACAGCTTCCTGAATTTGCGCATCGGTCGCCCCGCTGGCCTTGGCGGCCTTGGTGTGGAAATAGATACAGTAGCTGCACGGAATCTGTGCTGCCACGGCGAGGCCAATCAGCTCTTTGGTCTTGTCATCCAGCGCCGTGGTCTGGCTCAACTGCACCGACTTGAACTCGTCCCACGCGCCTGAAACCCCGGCTTCGGGGAAGGCTTTGAACATGCTTGGCACGCCGCCCAGCGTCTTTTCCATATCGGCATAGGCCGAGGCGGCGGTCTGGTCGGCAAAGGCGGTGCTGCCGCCCAAGCACAGGATAACCGAGGTTGCGATCAGTAACTTTTTCATAACCAGTCTCCTTTTCCTGCAGCGGGCGGCGACCATCGCCGAACAGTCTGCATGGGGGAAGGATCGCAGATCGGCGTCGTGCCCGCTTCGCCCTAATGGGTCATCACTGGTTTGGCCCGAACGGGCCATGCTTTCAGCTCTGTTGCCGCGCCAGAAGCGCTGTGGCGGAGGCGCGGTTGGGCAAATCCAGTTTGGTCAGGATGTTGGAGACATGGCGTTTAACGGTATGATCGCTGAGCCGCAGCCGCAGTGCTATGCCCGAGGTGGAAAGTCCGATCGCCACCAAATCCAGAACCTCACGTTCACGCTGACTGAGAACGGCAAGGTCAGGTTCAAGCGGGGCAGGCTTCGCATGGGCGGGTTCCAAATGCTGCTCCACGATCAGGCTAAAGATGCGGGTTGGACGTTCTTCTCCCGGAATGGTCAAGGCGGCGTGTTCGGCAAAGCGCTGGCCGGAGCCTGCCGACAGGTCCGCCGCCGTGCCAGAGGCGAGGATGTCATCCGACTGTGCCGCTTGGGCAATCGCCTCGGTCACCCAAAGTGCCGTGCTGGTTGCAGCCTCCGCCCCCGGTTCAACCTCGCCAACATGCAAGCCCTGCGCCACCACCAGCTTCATGCCCCTTGCGACCTCGCGCAACAGGACGGCGGCGGTGGCGGCCCGCGCCGGGGCGTCAAAGCGCATCAGGATCGGCTCCCCCGGCGGGCGCAGGCTGACCCCGCCATGGGAGCGGGCAATCCCCTCCGCCGCCGCGCCAAGCCGTTCAACCGCATCGCGCCAGTTGGCATCGGCCAGCCGCATCCGGCCAGCGCCGGGGCCGCAGGTCCGCACTGTTAGCAATGCAGCAAGCACACGCCGCCCATCGGAATGCGGCGGGGTGCCAGTCAGAAACCCCTCCACCTCGTCGGCCACGGCATCGCCATCTCCAGCCCAGATCGGGTTGTCTTTGCCCGACAGCGCGACGAAGCGGGCGCCCTTGATGTGCTGAGCCAGATACCGGCCCGCCGCCGCATTGACCCGCGCATCCGAAAGCCGATGCAGGATCAGCGTGGGAGCCTGAATCTGCGCCAGCAAAGGCTGGACATTCACGTGCGCCTCTAGCCGCGCCAGTTGCGCCGCAGCACTGGGAGAACAGGTCTGCCGCTCCAGTCTAGCCCACCACGCACTGAATTGCGGGTCATTGACCTTGCCCGGCGCAAAGGCCCGCAGCGTCGCGCCGCTGCCCCAACTGCGCTCCGCCT
>JBDSXE010000344.1:0-5202 GCA_039926325.1 Paracoccaceae bacterium
GTCAACCCGCCCGCCGTAATAGCCCGCAACAGCGCCTAGCGGGATGCCAATCAGCACCGAAAACAACGCGGCAGTGAAGCCGATACTTAACGACACCCGCGCGCCATAGACGATGCGGGTGAAGAAATCGCGGCCCAGATCGTCGACGCCGAACCAGAATTCGGACGAGGGGAACGAAAGCGCCTGCGTCAGGTACGCCTGATTGTCGTAGCTGGTCTTGGTGATCAGCGGGGCGAAAACGGCCATCATGATCAGGATCAGCAGTATCAGACCTGACACCACAGCGGCCTTGTTGGCGGTAAACCTGCGCCATGCAAAGTACAGCGGACCGCGCTGGCGGAAGGTGGTGGTTGCAATGGTCATCTTTTACCGCCTCCGAACCGAATGCGCGGATTGAGCAGGGCATAGGCGATGTCGGACAGCAGGTAGGCGACGCAGAACATCATGGTGATCATCAGGATCAAGGCCATTTCCAATGGGTAGTCACGCAGGTTGATCGACGACACGAAATAGGCACCAAGGCCGGGCACACGGAACATTGCTTCGACAAAGATTGATCCGGTTGCGGTGCCGATAAACATCGGCAGGAACACCGTGACCATCGGCAAGGCCGCATTGCGTAAGACGTGCTGAAAGATGATGCGACGCTCGGTCAGGCCTTTGGCGCGCAGCACGGTGACGAAGGGCTTGTTCAAGACGTCCAGCATCGCGGAACGGGTGTAGCGGGCATAGGTCGCCATCGGGATCATCGCGTAGGCGACGATGGGCAGGATCCACGCACGCGGTTTGCCCCAGCCCGAAGCCGGCAGCCAGCCAAGCCAGACCGCAAACACCAAAATCAACATCATAGAGATGACAAAGACCGGAATGGTCAGACCGAGCGTGGCAAAGGCCGAGGCGACATAGTCGATCCAGCTGTTGCGGCGCAGTGCTGCGGCAATGCCCAAAAGGATACCCAAAGGTGCGCCGATCAGGACACCTGAACCACCAAGGATCAGGCTAGGCGGCCAGGCCCGGCCCAGAAGTTGCAGAACGGTTTCGCCGGGGCTTTGGAACGGCACACCGAAATCAAAGTGAAAGACGCCCCACATGTATTTGAAATATTGTACATAAAGCGGCTTGTCCAAGCCAAGGCTTGCCATCAGCTTTTCACGCACCTCTTTTGACACCGGCATGTCGTTACCATCGAATGGTCCGCCCGGCACGGCGTGCATCATCAAAAACACGATGATCGACACCGTGATGAAGGTCAGCATGATCGAGGCCAGACGTTTGATGATGTAGGTGATCATGCGGCCACCACGGCTTCGACAAAGTGGTTTGGTGCAACCGGGACCAGACGTGCCACCTCGGACGGCGGCATGTTCAGATCGTGGGCGGATAGGCGGGGCGTTCCGGCCTCGATCTGGTCGCGGCTGAGAAAGGCGCGCTTGCGCCGGTCGCGCGGGTTCAGCGCCGGGATCGCATCCAACAGCGCGCGGGTGTAGCCATGGCGCGCATCCGTGAAGATGGCTTCGGTTGCGGCTTGTTCGACGATCCGGCCATTGAACATCACGGCGACGGTGTCGGTCAGTGAGCGGACCACGCTAAGATCATGGCTAATGAACAGGATAGACAGGCCCATTTCGGCCTGAAGATCTTGCAGCAGATTGATGATCTGCGCCTTGACCGAGACATCCAGCGCCGACGTCGGCTCGTCTGCCACTAGCACGGTAGGGCGCAGGATCAGGGCGCGAGCGATGGCCACACGCTGACGCTGGCCTCCCGACAATTCGTGCGGATAGCGGCTGCCATAGCTGCGGTCCAAGCCGACGCGGATGAGCCAGTCCAGCGCCAGTTCGGTCTGTTCGCGGGCCGTGCCAAGGCCATGGATATGCAACGGTTCGGCGACGATCTGTGCGAGCGTCATCATCGGGTCAAGCGCCGAGTAGCTATCCTGAAACACCACTTGCAGCTTGCGGCGATAGGGTTTCAGCGCGGCATGGTCGAGTGCGGTGATGTCGGTGCCACCTACCAGAATCGCGCCTGAACTCGGCTCGATCAGACGCAGCGCCAGCAGGCCGGTGGTGGATTTGCCCGAACCGCTTTCGCCCACCAGCCCGAGGATCTTGTTTTGCGGCAAGATCAGCGAGACATCGCGCACGGCGTGCAATTCGCCAAAGCGCGGAAACAGACCGCCGCCAAGCTTCAACGGGTAAGTCTTGGAGATATGGCGCAGCTCCAGCGCAGGAATGGGGGTTGGCGCGGTCATTGCAGCCTCCAGCAGGCGGCGTCACGGCCTTGGCCAATCGTCCGAAAAGGGGGCATTTCGGCGGCGCAATGGGGATCGGCCAACGCGCAGCGCGGATGGAAGGGGCAACCTGTTGGCGGATTGACGGGGTTGGGCGAGGCGCCCTTGATTTCGGTCAAACGCTGACGCCCGCTGGTGCGGCCCGGGATCGAGGCCAGCAAAGCTTTCGTGTAGGGATGGGCCGGGGCGTCGAAGATATCCTGCACCGGGCCCTGTTCCATTGCACGACCTCCATACATCACCAGAACGCGGTCGACGGTTTCGGCAACTACGCCAAGGTCATGAGTCACCATGACCAGACCCATGCCGAATTCGACCTGCACCTCTTTGATCAGTTGCAGGATCTGCGCCTGAATGGTCACATCCAGCGCCGTCGTCGGCTCATCTGCGAACAGGATCTGTGGGCGGCAGGACAGGGCCATCGCGATCATGGCACGTTGCAGCATGCCGCCGGACAATTGATGCGGGTAGCTGTCCAGGATCGCAGCGGGGTTCTGGATTTCGACGCGGCTCAGCAGGGCCTGCCCTTCAGCGCGGATTGCGGCCTTGGCTGCGGGGCGGTGGGCACGGATCGTCTCGCCGATCTGGCGGCCGATGGTAAAGGACGGGTCAAAAGCCGTCATCGGGTCTTGAAAGATCATGGCGGCGACGCGGCCGCGCAGGCGGGCAAGGTCGGCGCCTCGTGCCTTCAGAACATCGGTGCCGCCAAGGGTCAAACGGTCGGCCCTGATCCGGGCCGGGGGCTCACGCAACAGCCGCAGCGCCGCCATGCAGGTGACGGATTTGCCCGCGCCGCTTTCACCGACGATGCCAAGGCTTTCGCCTTCATCGACATGAAGCGTCATGCCGCGCACCGCCTGCACCACGCCTTCGTGCTGGGTGAAGCTAACTGTCAAATTCTGGACGTCGAGCAACCGCATGCTGTGGCCTGTTCGCCTGTAACGAAGGAGGGAAAAAGGATGCCCCCCGGAGATTAGGCCGGGGGGCAAGGGTTGAGCGGCTACTTCTTTTCGATGTGGGTGTAGAAGTAGAGCGCCAGTTGGCGTAGCGGCGTGAACCCCAGCTTGTTGGGTGTCGTGCCGTCGCCGGTCAGGTCTTTCGACACCACGGCGATGGTGATCGGATGCACCACCGGAATCATCGCGGCGTCGTCGATCAACACTTGTTCGGCCTGTTCATATAGCTTTTCACGCTCTTCCCAGCTTTTGCCCGCATCGGCCTTGGCGACCAATGCATCATAGGCAGGGTTATGATAATCGTGACGACCGCCGTTGTAGAAAATGCCGTAGAAGTTCGACGGGTCGATGTAGTCGTATTCATAGGGCGCGAGGAACAGGTTGTTCTTGTGGTTCAAGAGCGCGTCCATCCAATCCTTGGTCGGCATGACCTTGAGGTTCATCGTGATGCCGAGGACGTCTTTGAACTGCTGTTGCAGGTATTGCAGCATCGGTGCGGTGATGGCGCCATTGTAGCCGCCCTGATCGCGATACCATATTTCCACGACCGGGAAGCCCTTGCCATCCGGATAGCCCGCGTCGGCCATGAACTTCTTGGCCTTGGCCGGATCGAATACCGCTTGATCGGTAACAGTGCTGTTGTATCCAGGATAGCCTGGCGGCAGCAGCGACTTGCCTGGAATGGCAAGGTCTTTCAGCACCGTCGAGGTCAGCTCGTCGCGATTGATCGCAGCCTGAAATGCCTTGCGGACATTGATGTTGTCGAAGGGTGCCGACTTGAGGTCAAACGAGATGTAAGAGGTCGCAAACACGGCGTTTTTGGTGATCTGGCCGGGGAACCTTTTGTCCACGAACGGAATTTGCCCGGTGTTGAGATAGGAAAAATCCGCCTCGCCCGCCATGAAGGCAGGAAGACCAACCTCGGGCGCGCCAAGCGAAGGGTCGATCACCAGCTTGTCAACTGAGGCAGGCCAAGGGCCAGTATATGTTGGGTTTTTGACTAGGGTCATCGAATTGTTTGACTTTTCCCAGCTTTCGACCATGTAGGGGCCAGAGGCGACCAGTGTATCGACATTGGCCGCCCATTCGTCGCCAACCTTGTCCCAGACGTGTTTCGGTACCGGATACCACAGGCTGACAACGCCGGGCAGATAGGGCTTGGGTGTCGACGTGGTGATGGTGATCGTGTGGTCATCGGGCGCAGCAATGCCCAAAGTGGACACATCAGCCTTGCCTTTGGTCACGTCATCCCAGTTCTTGATGCCGCCCGCGTAGCCCCAGTACCACGCAAAATCATAGCCCGTGGTGGCCGCGCGCTGCATGGCGAAGATATAGTCGCCCGCAGTCAGCGGCACGCCATCACTCCACACCAGACCGTCGCGCAGCTTGAAAGTCCAGGTCAGGCCATCGTCAGACTGTTTCCAGCTTTCGGCGGCAAGGGCGTTTAGCTGAAAGTCCTTGTCAAAGCTCGTCAGCGGAATCTGGATGACTTCCGGATTGCCCGCGCGGGCATAGACGGTTTTCATATAGTCCATATAGGTGCCGCTGGTGCTGTCACCGGCGGCGTAAACGGTCGTATCCGCCGTCGCTGGCAACGCCAGATATGCGGCTGTCACCAGCGCACCGGCAAGTCTTCTCAGGGATAACATTGCTTCCTCCTTGCTGATTTTATCGTTGTCCGAAGCCCTGGACTTTGAGGCAGCACAGGCCCTCGGTCCGTGGCAGTTGGAGCGGACTCACACTTGCGTGATTGCGCCAATGTCAAATGTCTGACATTTCCATTTTCGCTTCGCAAGAGGTTTCTTGGACGGGTACCAGAGCGCCTAATCCGCCACGTGCAATTTCGAAACTGGCTTTGTCACGGTAAATGGCAGCTGCCTTTCTGGCGCTTGGCGCGTCGTGGGCCGACGCAACTTTCTTCCGACCCGACAGCGTCGAAAGGCCCGGCCGAACCTC
>JBDSXE010000345.1:0-4028 GCA_039926325.1 Paracoccaceae bacterium
GGCACCTGACTGGAGAATATCCGGTGGCGATGGTCGTAATGCTGCGGTTCTGGTTTTTTGGCGCGTTCGCAGTGGCGCTGACCGCCCGTACCCCGGGCGGCATCAAGACCGCAATTCAGACCAGACACCCGGCGCTGCAAGTGTTGCGCGGGTTGCTGGTGGTGGTGCAGATCTGCATTTCGGGGCGCAGCTTTGCCCAGTTGGGCTTGATCCAGACCCATGCTGTCATGGTGTGCGGCCCGTTGCTGATTGCAGCCCTGTCCGGCCCGATCCTGGGCGAGAATGTTGGCTGGCGCAGGTGGGTGGCGATCGGCATTGGCGGCGTCGGTGTGCTGATCATCCTGCGACCCGGCACCACGGTTTTCACGGTCTGGTCGCTGCTGCCGCTGGCCGCTGCGATCCTGTGGGCGCTGTACGTCCTTGCCACCCGCTATGTCGCACGGGACGACAGCGCCGCCACCAGCTTTTTCTGGACGGGTGTTGCCGGGGGTCTGGGCATGACAGTGCCGGGTCTGTGGTACTGGCAGAACATGACCAACGGCGATTGGGGCTGGATGCTGCTGCTGTGCATCTGTTCGGTCACCGGGCATTGGCTGCTGATCAAGGTTTATGATCTGGCAGAGGCATCTGCGGTCCAGCCGCTGACCTATCTGCAACTGGTGTTCATCGCGATTTTGGGTGTGACGGTCTATGACGAGGTGCTGCACCCGAACGTGGTGATCGGGGCGGTACTGGTCGTGGCGGCGGGTCTGTTCACCCTGTGGCGGCAACAAGTGCGCGCGAGGGCGGCGGCGCGGCAGGCCACGATTTGATGGGTTTTCTTTTTGCGCCGATCCCATCATATTAGAATCATTCCAAAACGGAGATACCCATGATCGCTGGCTTTTCGCACCGCCGCAGCTTTGCCGACCTGAACGAGCAAGAAGTGCTGGCGCTGGCGGTTTCCTCCGAAGAGGATGATGCCGCAATATACCGGACTTATGCGATGCAGCTGCGGGCGGAATATCCGGCCTCGGCGGCCGTGTTCGACGGCATGGCCGAAGAAGAAGACACGCACCGCGCCCGGTTGATCACCCTGCACCGCATCCGTTTTGGCGATACCATCCCGCTGATCCGGCGCGAACATGTTGCGGGCTATTACGCCCGCCGGCCGGTCTGGCTGACCAAAAATCTGCCGCTGGATCGCATCCGGTCAGAAGCCGCCGGGATGGAGATGCAGGCAGAGAAATTCTACCTTGCCGCCGCCGCGCGCACTACCGATGCGGCGACGCGCAAACTGCTGGGCGACCTTGCCGCCGCAGAGGCCGGACATGAGCGCACGGCGGAACATCTGGAGAAGCAGCACCTGGGCGGCGAAGTCCGCAGCGCCGAGGATGCCGGGGCGCGGCGGCAGTTCATCCTGACATGGGTGCAGCCCGGGCTGGCGGGGCTGATGGATGGATCGGTGTCAACACTGGCGCCGATCTTTGCCACCGCCTTTGCCACCCACAACACTGGCACGACCTTTACCATCGGCCTGGCGGCGGCGGTTGGGGCGGGCATTTCGATGGGCTTCACCGAGGCCGCGCATGACGATGGCGTGTTGTCGGGCCGCGGATCACCGATCAAGCGCGGGCTGGCAAGCGGTGTGATGACGGCACTGGGCGGGCTGGGCCACGCGCTGCCCTATCTGATTTCCGATTTCTGGACGGCGACGATCATCGCAATGGTCGTGGTGTTCTTCGAACTGTGGGCGATTGCGTGGATTCAGAACCACTTCATGGAAACGCCATTCATGCGCGCAGCCTTGCAAGTCGTGGTGGGCGGTGCTTTGGTCTTTGCGGCCGGGGCACTGATCGGAGGCGGCTGATGTATTCCAAGGGCGTGATCTATCAAGCGCTGCCGCTGCCCGACCGCTCGACGCTAACCGAGGCCGAGGCGCTCGCTGCGGCTGCAGGGTTTCGCGACAGGATGAAACAGCGCCATTCGGTGCGGCAGTATTCGACCCGCCCCGTGCCCGAGGCGCTGATCATCGCCTGCATCGATGCCGCCGCCACCGCCCCTTCTGGGGCCAATCACCAGCCCTGGTTCTTTGCTGCGATCAGCAACCCCGATCTCAAGGCCCGCATCCGCGCCGCCGCCGAAGAAGAAGAGCGCGATTTCTACGCGGGTGGGGCAGGTGACGAATGGCTGAGGGCGCTGGAACCAATCGGCACCGGTGTCGCGAAACCGCACCTGACCGCAGCGCCCTGGCTGATCGTGGTATTTGCCCAGCGCTATGGCATGACCGCGGAGGGCGGGCGTTACAAGAACTATTACGTCCCCGAAAGCGTGGGCATCGCCACCGGGATGCTGATCACGGCCATCCACCACGCCGGGCTGGTCTGCCTGGAACACACCCCCAACCCGATGAAATTCCTGCCCGAACTCTGCGGCCGTCCTGCTTCGGAAAAAGCGGTGATGATCCTGCCGGTCGGCTATCCGGCAGCAGATGCCACAGTGCCCGCCGCCGCCAAGATCAAGAAGCCGCTCGACCAGGTGATGCGGATTTTTCGCTGAGACCGGCCGAGCGGCCTTTGCCTTCCGCCGTGCGCCATTGCATAATCCCGCAAAGGGCAGTGACCGCCAGGAGACAGCATGAAGACTATTTCGGAAAGCCGGGCGTTTGGCGGTGTGCAGGGGGTGTATTCGCACACCTCGGACGTCTGTCAGTGCGACATGACCTTTGGCCTGTTCCTGCCAGAAGAGGCCGAACATGGCCCGGTGCCAGTGCTGTGGTATCTGTCAGGACTGACCTGCACACACGAGAATGCAATGGTGAAATCCGGCGCTCAAAGATGGGCGGCAGAGGCGGGGATCGCGCTGGTGTTCCCTGACACCAGCCCGCGTGGCGAACAGGCGGCGGATGACGAGGACTATGATCTGGGTCAGGGTGCCGGATTTTATGTCGATGCCGTCGATCTGCCCTGGGCGGCGCATTACCAGATGTGGACCTATACCTCGGCAGAGTTGCCGGGGCTGCTGTTTGACGCGTTCCCGATTGCCGAAGCGGCCCAGTCGATCACCGGACATTCGATGGGTGGCCATGGTGCGCTGACGATGGCGATGAGCTTTCCGGGGCGGTTCAGGTCGGTTTCGGCCTTTGCGCCGGTGTGCAACCCGACCAATTCGCTGTGGGGCCGCAAGCAGTTTACGGCGTATCTGGGCGTGGAAGAAGAGCCTTGGGCGGCTTATGACGCCAGCTTGCTGATGAAAAAGCGCGGATTTGACGGGCCGATGCTGATTGATCAGGGCACTGCGGACCGCTTTCTGGAACTGCTGCAACCAGAGGCTTTGGCCGGGGCGATGGTCGAGCGGCGGCAGCCCGGCATGTTCCGGATGCAAAAGGGCTATGACCACAGCTATTTCTTCGTCAGCAGCTTTATGGAAGAGCACATCGACTTTCACGCCGGTGCCCTGTTTGCGTGACCTATGACGCTGTATATAGATGCCGACGCCTGCCCCGTGAAGGCTGAGGCAGAGCGTGTTGCCACCCGGCATGGCGTGACGATGGTGTTGGTGTCGAACGGCGGCATCCGGCCAAGCGCCAACCCTTTGGTGCAAAGCGTGTTTGTGCCCGACGGACCGGATGAGGCCGACAAGTGGATCGCTGAGCGGTGCGGGCCGGGGGACGTCGTCGTGACCGGGGACATTCCGCTGGCCGCGAAGTGCGTCGAGGCTGGGGCGCGCGTGGTCAAGCACAACGGCGAGGAACTGACGCGGGCCAACATCGGCATGGTGCTGGCGACGCGCGACCTGATGGCAGATCTGCGCGCCGCCGACCCGTTCCGGCAGGGCGGCGGCAAGCTGTATTCCAAGGCGGATCGCTCGCGCTTTCTGGATGTGCTGGACCGGGTGATCAGGGCCGCGAAGGTCTGAGGCGGCACGACATGTCGGCACTGGAACAGAATCCGGGCGGAAGCGCCTGTTTTATCGGCGCATGACAAATCCCACCTCTCGCCACGTGCTGACCGGCATCCTGTGTGCAATGGGCGGCAGTGCCACGCTGT
>JBDSXE010000346.1:0-4241 GCA_039926325.1 Paracoccaceae bacterium
CGCGATTTCCTCGGTCAGGGTGCGGGCGTGCGGCGTGTCAGGGCGGGTGGCATCAAGGTGGTAAAGCGTCGGCTTGCCCCCCCCCAACCGCTCAACTGCCGCCGCGAAACCAGCCTCGTGTGCGGCATAGTCGACGGCCAGCAGCAGGTCGGTTTCGGGCAGATCCTGCGAATGGACAAACGCATCGGCCAGCAATACCCGCGCCTCCAACCCCGCGCGGTCGTGATGGCTGGTCCCGTCAACGCCAATCGCCCACGCCGATGCGGTCAACCAAGCCTCGCCGGCATTTGCCCGTGCCTCAGGCGTGAAGGTGTCGATATCCGTCCCCATTGCAAGACCAAAACGCCCCGGTTCCGGCCCAAACACCCGTGCGCCGCCGCGATAGGGCCCCCCGCGATAAGGGTTATCGTCCAACGCCTCATCGCGCGCGCTCAACGCAGCAACGCCCGCCTCGAACAACTGCGCCAGTCCGGGGAAGATGTCGCGAAACATGCCCGAGACGCGCAACGTCACGTCAATGCGCGGTCGGTCCAACAGCGCCAACGGCACCACCTCGAACCCCGACACGCGTTCAGCGCCCGCGTCCCACAGCGGTGCCAGCCCCGCCAGATGCAGCGCCATCGCAAAATCCTCACCCGCAGTCCGCATCGTGGCTGACCCCCACAGGTCCACCACCAGCCCGCGCGGATAATCACCGTGATCCTGCAAATGCCGCCGGATCAGTTCCTCCGCCAGTTTCACGCCCTGGGCATGGGCTGCGCGGGATGGCACCGCTCGGGGATCGACTGAGAACAGGTTGCGCCCGGTCGGCAGCACGTCCAGACGCCCCCGATTGGGCGAACCGGACGGACCGGGGGCCACACGCCGCCCGTCCAGCGCGGTCAGCAGTCCGTCGCGTTCCCCCGCGCCCTGCCCGTAGACATGCAGCCCCTCACCGAACTGGCTTTCCTTGATGTCACAGACGAACCGATCGATCCGCGTCATCGCCTCTGCGGCAGAGGCATCGGCGCGCAGGCCCAAATCATCCTCGACCCCCAAGGCAAGCGCCTCGTCCCGCACTGAACGGATCAGCCGATCACGCCGCGCCGGGTCAAGGCCATCTGCGGTTGAGTATTCGTCCAGCAGATGTTCAAGTCGGCCGAACTGACCCGGCAATGCCGACTGCTGCAGTGGTGGCGGCAAGTGGCCGAGGGTGACAGCCCCAATCCGCCGCTTGGCCTGCGCGGCCTCTCCAGGGTCATTGACGATGAACGGATAGATCACCGGCAGCGCACCAATCAGCGCCTCTGGCCAGCACTCGGATGACAAGGCCACTGATTTGCCCGGCAGCCATTCCAGCGTGCCATGCGCGCCCATGTGGATAAGGGCATGGGTCACACGCGACCGCAGCCACAGGTAGAACGCGACAAACGCATGGCGCGGGACGGCCGAAAGGTCATGATATTCGGCGTCGCGGGTGGCAGCGCGACCGCGTTCGGGTTGCAGGACCACGAGGGTTTTGCCATGCAGAACGGCGGCAAAGCGCATTTCGCCGTTCTGGCAGGCCGCATCCGCCTCAGGTTCGCCCCAAGCCGCCAGCAGTTCAGTTTGCAACGCCTCGGGCAATTTCCTGAGGGCCGCGCGATATTCAACCAGCGGCCAGCCGAGCGTTCGGGTTTGCAGCGCGGTGGCTAAATCCGCACCGGCCTCCGCATCATATCCCGCCGCAGCCAAATCGCGCAGCACCGCCGTGGTCGAGGCAAGCGCGTCCAGCCCCACCGCGTGCGCCATCTGATGCGCCCGGCCAGGATAGGTCGACAGAACAACGGCCAGTTGCCGGTCAATGGTAGGCGTCACAGCCAACCTACGCCACGCCACAACCCGTGCCACGACAGCATCAACCCGCCCCGCATCCGCACGGTGGGCAAAGCGCGAAAATTGCAGGTCGGGGTCACGTTTGCCGGGGCTTTTGAAGCTGACGACGCCTGCAAACAGCCGCCCATCCACCTCTGGCAACACCACATGCATCGCCAGATCGGCTGGCGACAGCCCGCGCAGTGACCCAGTCCACTCCCGCCGCCGAGCGGTTGAAAGCGCTACCTGAAACACCGGACACCCTGGCCCATCCAGTGGCGAGGTGCCATCCGCCCCCTGCGCCGAAAACGCGGTGGCGTTGATGATCGCCACCGGGGGTAGTGCCGCAAGATGATCGCGCAACCATTGCGCTGCATCCGGGGATTTCAGGCTTGGCACAAACAGCCCATAGCCACCGAATCCCGCCTGACTCAATGCCGCAATCAGCGCATCAACCGGCCCGGTATCCGCCGCCGTTAGATAGGACCGATAGAACACCACCGCCACGCGCGGCCCCTGCCCCAGCGGTGCGGCCACCACGCCCTTGCCGGGATCATAAACCCCACACTCCGGCACCGATTTCTCACCCATCACCGGCCCCGCATACAGCCCCGCCGCAAGCGCCAGTTGCGCCAAAGCCGCCTGCGCCGCCACCGCCCCCCCCGCATCACACAGCGCGGTTAAGCGGCGCAGGGTCGATACCGGCACGGTCGAGAACGCATCCAGCGCCGGATCAGCCCGGCCATCCGCAGGCAGCACCGCCAGCGCTATTCCCTTGCGCTGCGCCAGATCGCGCAGGGACGCTAGGCCATAGGCCCAATACGCCTCGCCCCCGATCACCCGCACCAACACCGCCTTGGCCCCGGTCAGGGTCCGCTCGACATAGGTATCGACCGACAGTGGATGCCGCAGCGCCACCAGATTGCACAACCGCAGGCCTGGTAAATTGCCAGCGGCCCGCTGCCAGCCAGCCGCAAACGCCCCAAGATCGCTGTCAGAGAACGAAAGCACAACCATGTCCGCCGGGTCTTGTGCGGGATCGAACGGCGTCGCCGTTTCTTCCAACCCATGACTTTCGCGGAACACGACATGCATGATTCAAGCCTCCAGAATGGCCCGGATCGCGGCAGGATTGATATCGGCCTGCTCTGCAATTACCACCAGATGCGAGGTGCGGGGCGCAGAACCCCACGGCCGGTCGTATTGCGCCCGCACCCGCGCGCCAACCGCCTGCACCAGCATCCGCATCGGCTTGCCCTTGACCGCGACATAGCCTTTGACCCGCAGAATGTTCATCTCAGCTGCCAGCCGCTGAATGGCCGCGGTTAGCAATGCAGGATCGGCAATCTCGGCCAATTCCACGGTGATGGAGTTGAAATCGTCATGCTCGTGGCCATCTTCGCCATCGTGATGCGAGGGCCGCGCCGCCAGATCATCCTCTGCCGCAGCATTCAGCCCAAGGATAACGCGCGGATCAATGACGCCTTCGGTCATTGCCAGAATAGGCAAGCTGCGACCCTTCTCGGCAGCCTCAAACTCGATCACCGCGCGCGCCGCGGCAATCCCCGCCTCGCCCGCAAGGTCAGCCTTGGTCAGCAGCACGATATCGGCGCAGGCAATCTGATCCTCAAACACCTCACCCAACGGCGTGTCATGCTCGCCCGCCGCAATCTGCGCCTCGGTCAACGCGCCCGCAAAATGTCCCGCTGCAACTGCCTCTGCATCGGCCAGCGTGATCACGCCATCGACCGTGATAAGTGAGCGGATGGCAGGCCAATCGAACGCCTTCAACAGCGGCTTCGGCAAGGCCAGTCCCGAGGTTTCGATCAGGATATGATCGGGTGGGTTCGGCAACGCCAATAACGCCTCGATCGTCGGAATGAACTCATCCGCCACGGTACAGCAGATGCAACCGTTGGCCAGTTCGACAATATTCTCGACCGGGCAATTCTCATCCGCGCAGGACTTCAGGATTTCGCCGTCCACCCCCATCGTGCCGAACTCATTGACCAGCACCGCCAACCGCTTGCCTTGCGGGTTCATCATCAGATGGCGGATCAGGGTGGTTTTCCCCGACCCGAGGAAGCCCGTAATCACCGTAACGGGTATTTTCGACAAATTAGACATGTGCGGCCTCCAACGGCGGTATGCGGGCAAGGCTTTGCTTGCGGAATATGACAGGACGTTCGCGCCACGGCACCAAACCGTCGGGCGCGCGGGCATAAGCGGCGGCACCTGCCAGAATATCGGCGGCATTCTCGGGCGTCATGCGGCCATAGACATAGGACCACCGCCCCGGCGCAGACAGTGCTACCGAAGCGCCGGCATTGCAGGCCGACAGGCAATCGACCGCTACAACCTCGACCCCGTCCGGCACCTCCAGCGCGGAAATCGCTGCATATAGCTGC
>JBDSXE010000347.1:0-2769 GCA_039926325.1 Paracoccaceae bacterium
AGCCAGAAGAACAGGTGCTTGTCGCCCATGAAAGTGTAGCGCGAAAAGGCATAAGCGGCGGGCAGTGCTACCGAGATCGAGATGAGCGTGTTTTCGACGACGTAGATGATCGAATTGACGTAGCCCATATACCACGCCGGGTCAGTCAGGATCGTGATGTAATTCGCGGCCGTGAAATGCGCCGGGAATAGCGTGAAGGTGGAGGTGATTTCAGTGTTGTCCTTGAAGCTCATGTTGATCAGCCAGTAGATCGGCACCAACAGGAACAGGATGTAGACGATCATGACGATGGCGGAGCCCTTGATACGCATCACCGCGTCTCCTGCTTATCCAGCGTGACCATGACCGTGTAGAACACCCAGCTGACCAACAGGATCACCAGGAAATACATCAGCGAAAACGCAGCGGCCGGGCCCAGGTCGAACTGGCCGATGGCGGTTTTCACAAGGTCGATCGACAGGAACGTGGTGGAATTTCCGGGTCCGCCGCCGGTGACGACAAACGGTTCTGTGTAGATCATGAAACTGTCCATAAAGCGTAGCAGCACCGCGATCAGCAGCACGCCCGCCAGCTTGGGCAGTTCGATGTAACGAAAAACGCTCCAGCGGCTTGCCTGATCAATCTTGGCAGCCTGATAATACGCCTGCGGGATGGATTGCAGTCCAGCATAGCTGAGCAGGGCGACCAGCGAGGTCCAGTGCCAGACGTCCATCACGATGACGGTCATCCACGCATCAAAGGCGTTGCTGACGTAGTTGTAGTTGATGCCAAGGCTGGCCAGCGTGTGACCCAGCAGCCCGATGTCCACCCGACCAAAGATCTGCCAGATCGTGCCGACGACGTTGAATGGAATGAGCAGCGGCAGCGCCATCAAGACCAGTACCAGACTGGCCCAGAAACCGCTTTTCGGCATGTTCAGGGCGATGAAGATGCCCAACGGCACCTCGATGATCAAGATGATGGCCGAGAATAGCGCCTGCCTGCCAAGCGAGGCGCGCAGCCGGTCCGAGGCAATTGCATCCTGAAACCATTCCAGTCCGGCCCAGAAAAACTGGTTGTTGCCGAAGGTGTCGTTGAAGGCGTAGTTCACCACGGTCATCAGTGGGATCACTGCCGAAAAGGCGACAAGGATCAGCACCGGCAAGACGAGGAACCACGCTTTGTTGTTCTGGGTCTTTTCCATCAGACAGCCGCTCCACCATCAGGTGCCACACGCCAGTCGTCACTGTAGACGTTGATCTTTTCCGGCTGAAAGTTGACGCGAACCGCATCGGTCGCAATCTGCGCGTCTTCGGCCGCAATGATGTTGAATGGCTGGCCAAACAACTGGGCGCGGATCACGCGGTGGCGGCCCACATCCTCGACCCGCTGCACAGTGACTGGCAGGCCGGGCCCGGTGGTCAGGGTGCAATACTCTGGTCGAATACCGATCTGGCCGCGAACCGTCACCGGAGCATAATTCGCCGCTAGGGCCACTTCGGCGCCTTGGACCTGGGCGGCCGCCCCTCGCACGGTGGCACCAATGAAGTTCATGCCAGGAGAGCCAATGAAATAGCCGACAAAGGTATGGGCCGGTGTTTCAAACAGCTCTTCGGGCGTGCCCATCTGTACGACGCGGCCATCGTACATCACCACAACCTTGTCGGCGAAGGTCAGCGCCTCTGTCTGGTCGTGAGTGACGTAGATCATGGTGTGGCCGAACTGACGGTGCAGCTGCTTTAGCTGGGTCCGCAATTCCCATTTCATATGCGGGTCGATGACGGTCAGGGGTTCGTCGAACAAGACGGCGTTGACGTCTTCGCGCACCATGCCGCGACCAAGGCTGATCTTCTGCTTGGCATCGGCAGTCAGGCCGCGCGCTTTGCGGTTCAGCGTCGCCTCCATCCCGATCATGCGGGCGATCTGTTGAACACGAGCCGCAATGTAAGTGGCGTCCATACCGCGATTTCGCAGGGGAAAGGCCAAGTTCTCGCGTACCGTCATCGTGTCGTAGACCACGGGAAACTGGAATACCTGCGCGATATTGCGCGCTGCGGTCGGCTCGTCCGTTACATCGCGGTCGCCAAACAGCACCCGGCCGTGACTGGGGCGCAAAAGGCCGGAGATGATGTTCAGCAGGGTTGTCTTGCCACAGCCTGACGCCCCAAGCAGCGCGTAGGCGTCGCCGTCCTGCCAGATGTGATCCATCTCTTTCAGCGCGTAATCCGCCTCGGATTGCGGATGGGCGGCGTAGCTGTGGGCCAATTTGGAAAGGGTGATGCGGGCCATCGCTTAGGCCGCCACAGCATAGGCCGCTGGCGCCGCGAGGCTGCCGTCGGCGTGGAAAAGATAAACGTGCGCGGGGTCGAGCCAGACAGAAGTGTCGGTATCCGGCGTCAGTTCCGGCACACCATGCACCAACCCGACCCAGCGGTCGTTGCCGTGCTGCAGATGCAAGAACGTCTCTGATCCCGTAATCTCTGTCGCGGTCAGGCGGCAGTGCAATTCAATGGCGTCCCCGGATTTGCGTTGCAATTGCAGATGGTTGGCGCGGAAGCCAGCAAGATAACTGCCATCGGACAACGATGCCATCGCACCGGTTGCAACGGTGCCAACTGTGCCAGAAAAACCGATGCGGCCTTGGGACTTGGTGGCGGGCAGGAAGTTCATCGGCGGGTCGGAAAACACCCGCGCAGTGGTGGCGTCTGCAGGCTGGCGATAAACGTGGGGGGTTGGGCCGAACTGGGTGATCCGCCCCTCCCACAGGGTTGCAGTACTGCCGCCAAGCAA
>JBDSXE010000348.1:0-7250 GCA_039926325.1 Paracoccaceae bacterium
GATATCGCAAAGGCCGCCGCGAATATCTTTCCACGCCGCCTGCAATCACCACTTCCGCCGCGCCTGAATCCACCAAGGCGCGCGCCAGCAGCACCGCATCCAGGCCGCCCGCGCATTGCCGATCAATCGACAGCCCGGCAACCCGTTCAGGCAAACCTGCTGCCAGGGCCACAATCCGCGCCGGATTTCCCCCCGCACCCAAGGAATTGGCGCACACCACCTCATCAACCCGCCCGGCCTCAACCCCGGCTGCCGTCAGCAACGCCCCGATTACCGGTGTGGCCAAGTCCTGCAGCGACAACAACGCGAATGCCCCGCCGCGCGGCACGACCGCCGACCGTTTTGCGGCCACGATCACCGCCACGCCGCCAACTCCCGCGCCAACGTCACCAAATCGGTCTTGCCCGACGTCAGCACCGGCCAATCCCCGCGCCATATCAACCGCTTGGGCGCTTTCAACGGCCCCAACTTCACCCGCGCCGCGGCCAATATCGCCGCCTCTTGCCGCGCATCCCCCATCACAATCGCCACCAGATGATGCCCGCGCAGTTCGTCTGGCACCGGCAAGACAGCAACCCGCTGCACTCCGCCTAGCCCCTGTAAACACGCCTCAATCTCTTCGGGAAACACGTTCTGGTCGGCCACCGTCACCATGCGCCCGGCTCGTCCTGAAAGGTACAGATGCCCGTCACGCAGATATCCCATTTCGCCCACCGACAACCATCCGCCTTGCCACCGCGCCGACCCCGGATCATCGCCTGCATAGCCGTCAAACAAATACGGCGACCGCACCCAAATCTCGCCGCCATCAACCCGCAACTCCACCCCCGGATAGGCCCGCCCCACCGAATCCTCTGGCGTATCGCCATCGGCAATCGTTATGAAACTCGCCTCCGCTGCGCCATAAAACTCCCGCATCTGGGCGGTCGGCGCCATCGCCCGCAAGCCTGCCCGCAGCCCCAAATCCAGCTTAGACCCGCCGATCACCACCAGCCGCAAATCCGACAAAACCGCCCCGCCCGCCTCGACCATCAGACGCATCTGCGCCGGTGTGGCATACAGTACCTGCACGCCCCGTTCTGCCAAAATCCGCCGCTGCCGGTCCGGCCTGACCTCATCCAGCAGATGCAGCGAAGCCCCCAGATACACCGCCTCCAGCGCACCATACACTGCAAGCGACTGCGACAATCGCCCCAGCGCGGCCACCCGCACCCCCGGCCCAATGCCAAACATCCCCGCGTTCACCGTGAAGCTCGCGACCCACGACGCGCACGATCGCCCGACCCGCCGCGCGACACCCGAACTGCCCGACGTCAGCGTTTCAAATCCTGCAACCGGACCCGGCCCATCCCCGCCAATCCGGAAACTACCCGCTGCAATTGCCTGCCCAATCGCCACCCCAGCGGGCCGCTCCCCAGTGACCGACGCCCCGGAACCAGCCGGATAATACTCCTGCCCCGCCCCGTCAAAAACCCGCGCAGCCGGATGCCACTGAAATACAATTGCTTTTTCCGAAATACTCCTGCCGGAGGCTTCTTTCACTTTTCCCCCAACAGGCTGACCACCCGCCGCAGCGCCAGCAAATAGCCTTCCGTGCCACATCCAGCGATGATCCCATCCGCCCGCAATGATATATAAGAATGGTGCCGATAGCTTTCCCGCTTGTAGATGTTGGAGATATGGACCTCGATCACCGGCCCCTCGAACGCATTCAGCGTGTCCAACAACGCCACCGAAGTATGCGTATACGCCCCCGCATTCAGGATAATCCCCGATCCCTGCGCGCGCGCTTCCTGAATCCAGTCGATCAGCTGACCTTCGTGGTTCGACTGCAAACAGCGGATCGTAACCGCCAGTTCCTCTGCCAGATCGGAACACGCCTGCGCCACGTCGGCCAGCGTTTCACGGCCATAAATCTCTGGCTGGCGTTGTCCAAGCAGGTTCAGATTGGGGCCGTTTATGATGTAGATGGGTTTGCTCACTTGGGGTGTCCTTGACCGAGGTTTCGGCAGACTACCCCAAGCAACCTTAACCAAACAAGCCCGCGCTCAGGCGACCTTTTCCAGCGCCACTTCCGGCACCAACCCCAATGTCCGCACCACGTCCCGCGTCAGGTTCGGACGGTTCAGCGTGTAAAAGTGCAAATCCGCCACCCCTTCGCTGATCAGCCGGTCGCACAGCGTCGTGCATTGCGTCAGCGCCAGCAAATCCTCCCGCCCATCACGGATTGCATAGTGGAAAGACTCGTCCAGCCGCGGCGGCACGAACGCGCCACATCTGGCTGCGAACCGCTTGGCGCCTTCCCAGCTGGTGATCGGCAAAATGCCGGGGGTGATCGGCACCGAAATGCCCTCTTTCACGCAAGCATCGCGGAACCGCAAAAACGTCTCTGCCTCAAAGAAAAACTGGGTGATGGCGCTTGATGCCCCAGCATCAACCTTGCGCTTCAGCCAGTGGATGTCCGACAGAAGATGCGCCGCCTCTGGATGGGGTTCGGGATAGGCCGCGACATGGATCTTGAACTTGCCCGTCGCAGCCAGCGCCTCGACCAGCTCAACTGTGTTCGCAAAGCCTTGTGGATGCGGCACAAACTCTGCCACGCCCTTCGGCGGATCACCCCGCAGTGCCACGATCTCGGTCACACCAGCCGCCGCATAAGCCTCTGCAACCTCAAGCGTTTCCGCGCGGCTGGCATCCACGCAGGTCAGGTGCGCTGCCACGTTCAACCCGTAATGCTTGTGGATCGTCGCCACCGCTTCATGCGTCAGCGCCCGCGTCGTGCCACCCGCGCCATAGGTTACCGACACATAGCTTGGCTCCAGCGGTGCAAGCGCCTGCACGCATTCAAACAGCTTGAACGACGCTTCCAAAGTCTGCGGTGGGAAGAATTCAAACGAAACACGGGTCATGACAACGCTCCTTTGGTGTTGCCTCACCCTGCCTGATCGCTTTAAGTGAATCCAATTCATAGTTTTCATCATCTTGATGAGGTTGACCTCATGTATCTGGAACTACGCCACTTCCGCACTTTGCGCGCCATTCATCAGGCCGGGGGTCTGGCCCGCGCAGCAGACCTGCTGAACATGACCCAATCCGCCCTCAGCCACCAAGTCGCCGGCCTTGAAGGTCAAGTCGGGATGGAGCTGTTCGCCCGCCGTTCCAAGCCGATGCGCCTGTCAGCGGCCGGTATCCGGATGCTGCGGGTTGCAGAACGCGTCCTGCCCGAAATCGCCGCGCTGGAAGAAGAATTCCGCGCGCTGTCCTCTGGCAAAACTGGCCGCCTGCACATTGCGATCCAATGTCACGCCTGTTTCGACTGGCTTTTCCCGGTCCTCGAACTTTTTCGCCGTGCCTGGCCCGAAGTCGACGTCGACATCCGCGCCGGTCTGGCCTTTGATGCCTTCCCGGCTCTGCTGCGCGAGGAAGTCGATCTGGTCATCTCGTCCAACCCCGAACCGCTGCCCGGTGTCAGTTTCAACGCGCTGTTCGACTACCACCCCACCTTCATCGCCTCGTCGCAAAACCCGCTTGCCACCAAACCCACAATCGAACCCGAAGATTTCCGCGACCAAACGCTGATCACCTATCCGGTAAGCCGCGACAAACTCGACATCTTCACCGAATTCCTGACCGAAGCCAAAGTTGAACCGCGTGCCCAACGCCCTGTTGAGCTGACTGCGGTGATCCTGATGCTCGTCGGCTCGAACCGGGGCGTTGCAGTCCTGCCGGACTGGGTGATTCGCGATGTCAAATCTAACGCCGACTATGTGACCCGCCCCTTGGGCGATGGCACCATCACCAAACGCCTGCTCGCTGCAACGCGGGACGAGGATGTCGCCAAACCTTTCATGGCCCATTTCCTGCGTCTGTGCCGCACGGAACCGGTCAAGCTGCAAAGGGCTTGACCTCACCGCCGCCCCGCGCGAATTTGCGCCGATGAAAACCCGGTATTCAAAGCCCCGCCGCCCCGGCCCTGTCTCTGCCCTGCTGTCGTAGCAGGGCGGCCCTCATACCGAAGGCCCGCCCCGAAGCGCATCCGCGCACCCCATCCGTTCGGAGCCTGCCCATGAGCGTTCTTGCCGTCAAATCCCTGTCCCTTACCCTCGGCATCCCCCTTTTCACTGACCTCAACTTCACCCTGACCGCGGGCGACCGTCTTGGCCTGATTGCCGCCAACGGTCGCGGCAAATCGTCCCTGTTGCGCTGCCTCGCCGGACAGCTTGAACCCACGGCGGGCGAGATTACCCGTGCTCGCGGCACCACCATCGGCCTCGTCAAACAGGACGCCCCGCCGGCACTGCTGGCACTCCCGCTCCGTCAAGCGGTCGCCGCCGCGCTGACCGACCCAGATGGCGAAAGCTGGCGCGTCGATGTCATACTTGACGACCTCGGCATCCCCGAACTCCTCCGCGATCAGCCGCTGAACGCCCTATCCGGCGGCTGGCAACGTGCCGCCCTCCTCGCCCGTGCCGCCGTCGCGGAACCGGATATACTGCTGCTGGACGAACCGACCAACCACCTTGACCTTAGCCGCATCGGCCTTTTGCAGCGCTGGCTAAAGGCCCTGCCCCGCGACACCGCAATTATCGCTGCCAGCCACGACCGCGCCTTCCTGGACGCCGTCACCACCCGCAGCCTGTTCCTGCGCGAGGCTAATTCGCGCATGTTCGCCCTGCCTTACACCCCGGCTCGCGCCGCCCTGACCGAAGCTGACGCCGCCCAAGGTCGGCAGTTCGAAAACAATATCGCCAAGGCCGACCAGTTGCGCCGTCAGGCCGCCAAGCTGAAAAACATCGGCATCAACTCTGGCTCCGACCTGTTGATCAACAAGACCAAACAGCTGAAAGACCGCGCCGAAAAGATCGAATCCGCCGCCCGTCCCGCCCATAAAGAAGGCTCCGCAGGGGCGATCAAACTCGCCAATTCCGGCACCCACGCCAAGGCCCTCGTCACGATCAATGACGCCGCCATCACCACCCCTGACGGCAAACCCCTTTTCAAGACCGGCCAGAGGTGGATCGAAAAAGGCGACCGCATCGTTCTCCTCGGCCGTAACGGCGCTGGCAAAACCCAGATGGTGAACGCCCTGTTGCGCGCCATCACCGGCAACGATCCCAACATCCGCGCCACGCCGACCCTCGTGCTTGGCCACTCGGATCAGGGTCTCGCCCAACTGCCGTCCAAATCCACGCCCATCGACCTTGTCACCGCTTACAAAACCGGCGACGCCCCTGCCCGGTCACTGCTGGCGGGTGCCGGCATCCGAACCGACGCCCAGACCAAACCACTCGCCCCCTTGTCAGGCGGCCAGAAAGCCCGCCTCGCCATGCTGCTCCTCCGCCTGCAGCAACCCAACTTCTACCTGCTTGATGAACCCACCAACCATCTGGACATCGAGGGGCAAGAGGCGCTGGAATCCGAACTTCTGACCCAGGGCGCCACCTGCCTGCTGGTCAGTCACGACCGCAGCTTCGTCCGCGCCGTAGGCTCCCGGTTCTGGCTGATCGACAAAAAACGCCTCGTCGAGGTCGATGACCCCGAGGCTTTCTTCAATGGCGAATTGGCCGGGTAACCTTCCCCTTCCCTTCACCGCCTACCCCGTGTATCCCCCCCAACCTGAAACCCGGAGTATGACATGCAAGGCAGTGCCAACCTCAACCTGATGATCAAGGCCGCCCGCAAGGCTGGCCGCGCTTTGGTCAAGGATTTCCGCGAGGTTGAAAACCTGCAAGTCTCGTCCAAGGGCCCCGGCGATTTCGTCTCCAAGGCAGATCACGAATCCGAACGCATCATCAAACAAGACCTGATGGAAGGTCGCCCGACCTATGGCTGGCTGGGTGAGGAAACCGGTGCCACCGCAGGTGTCGATCCGACCCGCCGCTGGTTGGTTGATCCGCTAGACGGCACCACCAATTTCCTGCACGGCATGCCGCACTGGGCGGTGTCAATCGCGCTGGAACACAAGGGCGAAATCGTCTCTGCCGTGGTGTTCGACGCCGCCAAGGACGAGATGTTCTGGGCCGAAAAAGGTGCTGGCGCCTGGATGAACGACCGCCGCCTGCGCGTGTCCGGTCGCCGCGCCCTGACCGATGGCGTCTTTGCCACCGGCATTCCTTTTGGCCTGAAAAAGACCATGCCCGAAACGATGGGCGACCTCGCCCGTCTGATGCCATTGTGTGCCGGGATGCGCCGCTGGGGTGCCGCCTCGCTGGACCTCGCTTACGTTGCCGCTGGCCGTTTCGACGGCTATTGGGAACGCGAGTTGAAAGCGTGGGACATCGCCGCCGGTATCCTGCTGGTCCGTGAGGCTGGCGGCACCGTCCAGTCGATCCGCGAAGGTCAGGACATTTTGGCGACCGGCTCAATCATCTGCTGCAACGATGGCCTGTTCGACCAGTTCGCCAAGGCCATCCGCAACACCTAACGCGACCGCCGCACCATCGGGATGCTGGACTTGGCCAGCACCGGCTCTGGCAATGGCCGCGCTGCATTGCGGCGGCGCAGCCACAACGGCACCGTCAGCAGCATCCCCGTGGCAAACCCGCCGATATGCTCCCAATAGGCTACGCCAGATTCCCCAGTCGGATCAGACGCGCCTGAATACAGCTGCAACCCCATCCAGATCGCCAGCACAATCCACGCCCGGATCGCGAATATCCTGAAAAATATGACGAAAATCACCAGCACATCGACCCGCGCCTTGGGGAACAGCAGAAAGTAACTGCCCAGAACCCCGGCAATCGCGCCCGACGCACCGATCACCGGGCCGCGTGAAGCAGGATCAATCAGATACTGCGCCCCTGCCGCTGCAACCCCGCAGAAAAGGTAGAACGCCAGATAGCGCCAATGCCCGAACGCATCTTCGATATTGTCGCCAAATATCCACAAAAACAGCATGTTACCCGCAATATGCAGCCAACCGCCATGCAGGAACATTCCCGTAAGAACCGTATTCCAGCCCTGCCCCTGCGATAGCCGCGCCGGGATCATGCCCCACTCGAAAATCTGATACTGCTGCGCCACCTCCGACAATGTCGCGCGACTGACCAAAAACACCGCAACATTCACCGCGATCAGCAGCCATGTGACATAAGGCGTGGTGCCAGAGGTGTTGTGATCGCGGATCGGGAACATCCGCCAAACATGGCGTTCTGAGGGGCAAGGTCAAGCGCCCATCAACTGCCATCGTCACATCCCCGAAACCTCTGCCAGCAGCTGAGCATTCCCGCCCGAGGCCGTCGTATCAATAC
>JBDSXE010000349.1:0-5600 GCA_039926325.1 Paracoccaceae bacterium
GCTTTGGTGAGGCGCCGGACCGCATCGTCGAAACCTTGGGCGGGACGATCACGCAGGTCGTAAAGGGCAACGGTTTCGAGCAGGAGCAGGTGGGTGCCGTGCAGGGTGGTGCCGTGCAGATCGGCGAGTTTGCGCCCTTCGAGCAGGGCTAGCAGCAGGCTGCAATCCTCGACCGTGCGAGCAAGGGGACCGATGGTGTCGAAGCGTTCGCAAAGGGGAACGACGCCAGTGGTGGGGATGCGGCCGTGGGTGGTCTTGAGGCCGACAAGGTCGTTCCACGCGGCGGGAATGCGGACCGAACCGCCAGTGTCAGAGCCTATGGCCGCGGGGGCGAGGCCCTGGGCCACCGAAATCGCTGCACCGGAGGAGGAGCCGCCTGCGACGGCCTGATCATCGTTGATGCAGGTTGGGGTAGCGGTGACGGGGTTCAGACCAAGGCCCGAGAATGCCAATTCCGACATATGGGTTTTGCCGAGGCAAATCGCGCCTTGCAGGGTGGCGGTGGCGATGACCGCTGCATCGCGTTCGGGGATGCGGTTTTTCAGCAGGGCGGAACCAGCTTCGGTGGCGATGCCTGCGGTATCGAACAGGTCTTTCCAGCTGAGTGGCACGCCATCCAGCGGTCCGCGACGCAGGCCGGACTTGGCGCGGGCGGCGGCGGCCATCGCCTCGCATCTGGCACGTTCGGGGGTGGTGCGGGCGTAGATGCGGTGGGCGAGGGGGTGCCCGGCGATTTCGGTTAGGAAGTGCTCTGTCAGTTCGACCGGGTTGATCTTGCCGCTTTCGATGTCATGGCCAAGGGCGGCGACAGTCATGTTGGACCAAGTTTGCATTCCGCGCTCCCATTTGGGGTTAGGCTAGCGGCAAGGGGTGCTGTGGACAATCCCGTGTGAGGGGTCATATTTGGGTCATGGAACAGGACGTGATCATCGTTGGCGGCGGGCTGAACGGGCCGGCTTTGGCATTGGCACTGGCGCAGGGGGGCTTGCGTGTGACGGTCGTGGATGCGCGCGCGGCCCCAGTGCGGGCTGAAGCGGGATTTGACGGGCGGGCCTATGCGCTGGCGATTGCGTCGAAGCGGTTGCTGGCCGTGATCGGGGTTTGGGCGCGGGTGGTGGAACGTGTGCAACCGATTCTGAAGATCGTCGCGTCGGATGGGCGGGCGGGTGAGGGTGCGTCGCCGTTTTTCCTGACGTTCGACCATGCCGAGATTGAAGATGGCCCGATGGGCTTTATGCTGGAGGACCGGTTTTTGTATGCGGCCTTTCAAGCGGCGATGGCAGAGGTGCCGGGGATCACGATGCTGTCCGGCGAAATCGTGGTGGCGCAGGAGGTCGGGTCGGTGACGCTGGCTTCTGGTGCTGTTCTATCGGCGCGGCTGGTGGTGGGATGCGACGGGCGCGGGTCGGGGACGGCGGCGCGTGCGGGGATCAAACGGGTAGGCTGGGGGTATGGCCAGACGGCGCTGGTTACCGCGATTAGGCATGAGCGGGCGCATGATGGCACGGCGCAACAGTTCTTCATGCCGTCCGGGCCGCTGGCGATTTTGCCGCTGCCCGGTGGGTATCATTCGTCGATTGTCTGGAGCGAGACGGACGAGAATGCGGCGGCAATACAGGCGCTGCCTGACGCGCTTTATCTGGCGGCTTTGCGGCCCCGGTTTGGCGACTTTCTGGGTGAAATTGCGCTTGCAGGGGCGCGGTTCACCTATCCGTTGAGCCTTTCGTTGGCGGAGCGGTTTGTGGCTGCCCGGGTAGCTTTGGTGGGAGATGCGGCGCATGGGGTGCATCCGCTGGCGGGGCAAGGGTTGAACCTTGGGCTGCGGGACGTGGGTGCGCTGGCACAGGTCTTGATCGAGGCGCGGCGGCGGGGTGAGGATATTGGGGCGGCGGATGTGCTGGAGCGGTATCAAAGCTGGCGGCGGTTTGACGTGACGGCGATGGCGCTGGGGATGGATGGGGTGAACCGGCTTTTTTCGAATGACAATCAAGTTTTGCGCGGGATGCGCGATCTGGGGCTGGGCATCGTGAACGCAGTGCCGGGGTTAAGGCGCGGGTTCATCCGGCAGGCTGCTGGGTTGGCAGGGGATGTGCCGAAGCTGCTGGCGGGGCAGCGGATCTAGCCCTTTCATTTCGGGAAAAATATCCCACGGCGGGTCCGGGGGGTGTGAAACCCCCCGGCCTTTGTAAAGGGTGTCACCCCACCACGTTGAACTCCGGCCCATACGGATACTTGGTGATATCCTCATTCCCATCTTCGGTGATGAACAGGATGTCGTGTTCGCGGTAGCCGCCTGCGCCGGGCTGGCCTTGTGGGATCGTCAGCATCGGCTCCATCGAGATCACCATGCCGGGTTCCAGAACGGTGTCGATATCCTCTCGCAGTTCCAGACCTGCTTCGCGGCCGTAGTAGTGCGACAGAATGCCGAACGAATGGCCATAGCCGAAAGTGCGGTATTGCAGCGCCTGATGTTTCTCGAAGAAGGTGTTCAGCTTTTGCGTGACCTCGGCACAACTCGCGCCGGGTTTCAGCAGGCTCATGCCGTATTCGTGGGCGGCGAGGTTGATCTCCCAGATCCGGCGGCTGGCAGGGTCAGGTTCGCCGACGAACAGGGTGCGTTCGAGGGCGGTGTAGTAGCCAGAGATCATCGGGAACGTGTTGAGGGACAGGATGTCGCCGCGCTGTAGTTTGCGCGACGTGACGGGGTTGTGTGCGCCGTCGGTGTTCAGGCCGGACTGGAACCAGACCCAGGTGTCGCGGTATTCGGCGTCCGGGAAACGCTTGGCGATTTCCAGTTCCATCGCGTCACGGCCGTCCATTGCGACGTCGATTTCGCGCACACCTTCGCGGATCGCATCCCGGATGGCAAAGCCGCCAACGTCGGCTACTGCAGCGCCGTGGCGGATCAGATCCAGCTCTGCCGGCGATTTGGTCATGCGTTGCAGCATGGTTCCGTGTGCAATATCCACGCCGCGCGATGGTTTCAGGAAGTGGTTCAGCTTTTCGGATTGCACCAGCGTCAGGTGGTCAGCCTCGCATCCAATGACACGGCCTTCGCCGGTGACGGACAGGACGGTGCGCCAGAAGTTATCGCGTTGCCAATCAGTGTAGGTGATGTTGTCGCCATGACAACGTCGCCACGGCTGGCCTGCGTCGATGCCCGCCGAAATCGTGACGCTTTCGGTCGGGGTGACGACAAGCCCGTAGGGACGGCCAAACGAGCAATACAGAAAGCCGGAATAGTAGGCGATGTTGTGCATCGAGGTGAAAAGGCAAGCCTCGACCCCCTGCAACTCCATCAGTTCGCGCAGGTGCTCCAGGCGTTCATCATATTCCTCGGCCGCGAACGGCAGAGTACGGTCGCCTTGGTGAAAGCGGTATTGTTGCGGGCGTTCAGTCATTTCGTTTCAGACCCTCATGATGGGGTCTGGCGCACCGGACCCCGAAAGGTCCCGGCGTACAGGACGAAAGCGCGCTTTCACGCGCAAGCGGCGGGCTGCCCAACGCGGGTAACCCTGTGACGACGCCATCGTCACGGCTTGGGTGACAAAATGCCGCGCGCCTGCGGGAATGGCAAGGGGGTTGCGGGTCAGAGGACAAGGCCCATTTAGTAAGGGTAAAGCAGGAGGCTGACATGCTGTGTCCCATTGATAACGAAACGCTGGTGATGACCGACCGCAACGGAGTCGAGATCGACTACTGTCCAAAGTGCCGGGGTGTCTGGCTGGACCGGGGTGAGTTGGACAAGATCATCGAACGTGGGGCCACTGCCGCGCCTGCCCCGCGCGAGGCTGCAGCACCGGTCTACCAGCCGGAACCGGGTCGCCCTGCGCCTACGCGCCGCGAAGAACCGCGCCGGTACCGTGACGACGACGATGATGACCGCGGGCGCCCCAGAAAACGGCGGGAGAGTTTTCTGGGCGAGTTGTTCGATTTCTAAGGTTTGGGGTTGGGCATCTTGTCTTGCGTTTTGGTATCGAAATCGCCCGCGTCATGGCGTTCCAACAGTTGCTCGGACGGGTTGCCGAAACTGCGGTTGACCATGCGACCGCGTTTGACGGCGGGGCGGGCGTCGATGGCTTTGGCCCAGCGCTGGACGTGGACGTAGCTTTCAACGCCAAGGAATGTGCCGGCGTCGGCATAGCTGCGATCAAGCGCCAGCTGGCCATACCACGGCCAGATCGCCATATCGGCGATCGTGTAGTCTGGCCCGGCGATGTAAGTGGTTTTGGCAAGCTGACGGTCAAGAACGTCCAGCTGCCGCTTCACCTCCATCGCGAAGCGGTTGATCGGATATTCCCATTTCGCGGGGGCGTAGCTGAAGAAATGGCCAAAGCCGCCGCCCAGATAGGGTGCGGCACCCATTTGCCAGAATAGCCAGTTCATCACTTCGCTGCGGGCGGGGCCGGAGGCGGGCAGGAATGCGCCGAACTTTTCGGCCAGATGCACGAGGATCGAGGCCGATTCGAACAGGCGGACGGGTTCGGGGCCAGAGCGGTCCATCAGGGCCGGGATTTTGGAATTAGGGTTGATGTCCGCAAAATCAGAGCCGAACTGGTCGCCCTTGGAGATATTGATAAGCCAGGCGTCGTATTCGGCACCCTTGTGGCCTGCGGCCAAAAGCTCTTCGAACATGATGGTGACTTTCACACCGTTCGGGGTGGCAAGGGAATACAGTTGAAACGGATGCTTGCCGATTTGCAGGGTCGCGTCGTGGGTGGCACCGGCGACGGGGCGGTTGATGTTGGCGAACTGACCGCCATTCGACTTGTCCCAGGCCCAGACTTTCAGGGGGACATAGGGGGCAGGATCGGACATTTGCAACCTCTGGGTTTTTGCGCTGGTCCAGAGCTAGCAGTTCGCGCGGCGAAGGCAACTGGCGGATCGGGTCAATCGGCGGGCCAAGGCTGATCCCGGCCCATGTAGGTCATGTGCCGAAACGGGAACTGCGCCACAAGGGTGCGGAACGCGGCGCCGATCCGGGCGTCCATCGCCGGGTCGCGTGCCCAGTACAGGGCTACGACATCATGGCCGGGCCAGTCGCTGGGGTTGATATAGCAGCAGCCAAGGCAGCGGCTTTCGTCGTGATTCATCACCGTGTAGGCGAAGGAATGGCCAATGGTGAATTCGCGCTGATGCCAGGCGAGGTCAATCAGGTTTTCCTCTAGCGTCAGGCTGTCGGGCCGAGTGCTGTCCGGCTCGGTGACGCCATGCAGGCGGGTGCCCGCGGCCATCACGGCATCGAAGTCTTTGACGACATCGTGGATCGTCAGCATCCGCAAGTGAAACCCTACGCCATCCATACGCGGGGGCGGGATGAACCCGGCGGGAATGATCGGGCGCTTGTACATCAGACGCTCCGGGTTATGCCGCCATCGACGCGCAGATTCTGGCCGGTGATATAGCCCGCACCCTCTGACGCGAGGAAGGCTACAGTGGCGGCAATTTCCGCTGACGTGCCATAGCGGCCCATCGGCACAGACTGTTTGCGTTCCTCGGTGGCGGGCAGGCTGTCGATCCAGCCCGGCAGGATGTTGTTCATCCGCACGTTCTGCGGGGCGTAAACGTCAGCGAAAATCTTGGTGTAGCTGGCAAGACCG
>JBDSXE010000350.1:0-4422 GCA_039926325.1 Paracoccaceae bacterium
GTTCCGCGACGGGGCCGAGCCTTTGGTCGATGATGCGGACCGGGAGTTTGTCGCGCAGGCGCTGGCGATGCTGCCGCCGCAACCCTGGAGCCAGGCCACCTGGGGCGAATGGACGGCGGCAGTCAACGCCGCAACCGGGCGCAAGGGCAAGGATCTGTTCCGCCCGCTGCGCCGTGCGCTGACAGGCCGCGATGCGGGACCGGAAATGGCGGATGTGATGCCGCTTCTGCAAAAGCCGCCGCGCGGCTGATCCGGTGCGCCGGGGGCCGTCTGCCCCCGGACCCCCGAGGATATTTGTGAAAAGATGAAATCAGCATCAGCCTTCATCCACGCCGGCACCGCCTCAGCTTCCGCCGCAATCGCTGCCCGGATGATCGGCGCATAGCCGGTACAGCGGCACAGGTTGCCTGCCAGCACATCGTCATGATCCTTGGCGCCGTTCAGGTGCCCGACCGCCATCGACACCACAAATCCCGGTGTGCAGAACCCGCATTGCGATCCGTGATGCACCACCATCGCCTCTTGCACCGGATGCGGTTCACCCTGAGGCCCGGTCAACCCCTCGACCGTCCGCACCGCCTTGCCAGCCAGTTGCGGCATTAGCAGGATGCACGCGTTCAGCGCCCGCGATCCTGCCTGATCCGTCACCATTACCGTGCAGGCACCGCAATCGCCCTCGTTGCAGCCCTCTTTGGTGCCCTTCAACCCCTTGATCTCGCGCAGATAGTCCAACAGCGTCCGCGTCGGCGGACCGCTTATCTGGACGGGCGTTCCATTCAAAAGAAACGCGACCTCTTCCATGTCAAATCCCGCCGCGTTCTCTTCATCCCGGTCCTTGGCACAGCCGCCCGATGCGGCGTAAAGCGGGCTGCGCGACCTTTGTTTATTCAACCTGCCTTGCCCGCCGGTGTCCAGCACTACCTTTCGCGCAATTCGCCAAGCATTATCCTGAGCGCCTGCAATTCACGCGCCCTTTCGCAGCATGTGTCACAAGGTTAGGCTGTTGCCATGACCCAACCCCGATTCATCCACCTGCGCGTCCACACCGAGCATTCTCTTTTGGAAGGAGCAGTGCCCGTCAAGAAGCTGGTCAACCTGTGTGTCGAGGCGAAGATGCCCGCGGTCGCCGTGACCGACACCAACAACATGTTCGCCGCCTTGGAGTTTTCGGTCACTGCCAAGGATGCCGGCCTGCAACCCATTATCGGCTGTCAGGTCTCGGTTGCCCACGACCCCGCCGCGCCCGGTGAAAAGCCGCGTGCCACCGCGCCCGTTGTCCTGCTCGCGCAGAACGAGGCGGGCTACATGAACCTGATGAAGCTGAATTCCTGTCTGTATATCGACAACGGCGGCGCTTTGCCGCAAGTCACGCTGGCTGAGCTAGAGTGTTACGCCGACGGCCTGATCTGCCTGACTGGCGGCGCCGAAGGCCCTATAGGCCGCCTGATCCAGACCAACCAGCTGCCCAAGGCCCGCATCCTGATGGAACGCCTTGCCGCCGCCTATCCGCAGCGCCTGTATGTCGAACTGCAACGCCACCCGACCGACGCCACCTTGCCCAATGGCGAAGCCCTGACTGAACGCCACTTCGTCGAGATGGCCTATGATCTGAACCTGCCACTTGTCGCCACCAACGACGTCTATTTCCCCAAAACCACGATGTACGAGGCGCACGACGCCCTGATCTGCATTTCCGAAGGCGCGTATGTCGATCAGCAGCAACCTCGCCGTCGCCTGACCCGGCAGCACTATTTCAAATCCGAATCCGAAATGTCAGCCCTTTTCGCCGACCTGCCGGAAGCCCTTGAGAATACGGTTGAGATCGCCAAACGCTGTGCCTTCGCCGCCTACAAACGCAAGCCGATCCTGCCCAAATTCGCTGACGACGAGGTGCAGGAACTGCGCCGGCTGGCCAACGAAGGTCTGCAAAAACGGCTCAAGATCATCCCGCATTCCGCCACGCCCGAGGAATATCAGGCTCGCCTGGATTTTGAGCTTAACGTGATCGAGAATATGGGCTTCCCGGGCTACTTCCTGATCGTCGCCGACTTCATCTCTTGGGCGAAAGATCAAAAAATCCCCGTCGGCCCCGGCCGCGGCTCTGGCGCTGGCAGCCTTGTCGCGTTCGCCCTGACCATCACCGATCTTGACCCCCTGCGCTATGCCCTGCTGTTCGAACGCTTCCTCAACCCCGAACGCGTCTCGATGCCGGACTTCGACATCGACTTCTGCATGGACCGCCGCGAGGAGGTCATCACCTACGTTCAATCCAAATATGGCCGTGACAAGGTTGGCCAGATCATCACCTTCGGCGCGCTCTTGTCCAAGGCCGCCGTCCGCGACGTGGGCCGCGTCCTGCAAATGTCCTACGGTCAGGTCGACCGCCTGTCGAAAATGATCCCGGTCGAAGGCGTCAAACCTGTCTCGATCACCAAAGCCCTTGCCGACGAACCCCGCCTGCGCGAAGCCGCCAAAGAGGAAATCGTCGGTCGGATGCTTGGCTTTGCTCAGCAGATCGAGGGGTTGTACCGCAACGCCTCGACCCACGCTGCTGGCGTCGTCATCGGTGATCGCCCGCTGGACGAACTAGTGCCGCTGTACCAAGACCCCAAATCCGACATGCCAGCCACCCAGTTCAACATGAAATGGGTCGAGGCTGCGGGTCTGGTGAAATTCGACTTCCTTGGTCTGAAAACCCTGACCGTGATTCAGAACGCGATGGACCTTCTGGGCCTTCGCGGCATCAAGTTCGACATCAACTTGATCCCGCTTGACGATAAACCCAGTTACGACCTTTACGCCGCCGCCAAAACCGTCGCCGTGTTCCAGGTTGAATCCTCGGGCATGATGGATGCGCTGCGCCGCATGAAACCGACCTGCATCGAGGATATCGTTGCCCTCGTTGCCCTGTATCGCCCCGGTCCGATGGAAAACATCCCGGCCTATTGCGAGGTCAAGAACGGCATCCGCGACCGCGAAAGCCTTCACCCCACTATTGACCACATCCTTGCCGAAACGCAGGGCATCATCGTCTATCAGGAACAGGTGATGCAGATCGCGCAGGTTATGGGCGGCTACTCGCTTGGCGGTGCCGACCTGCTGCGTCGCGCGATGGGCAAAAAGATCGCTGAAGAGATGGCCAAGGAACGCCCCAAGTTCATAGAAGGGGCTGCCAAGACCCACGGTGTCGGCAAAGAAAAAGCTGGCGAAGTCTTTGACCTGCTAGAGAAGTTCGCCAACTACGGCTTCAACAAATCTCACGCCGCAGCCTATGCCGTTGTCAGCTACCAGACCGCCTACCTCAAGGCGAACTACCCGGCCGAATTCATGGCTGCCGTTATGACCTGCGACATGCATCTGACCGACAAGCTGGCGGTTTACAAACGCGAGGTTGATAAACTCGGACTGACCACGGTTGCCCCATCGATCAACCGCTCTCTTGCCAAGTTTACCGTGCAGGATGGCCAGATCATCTACGCACTTGGTGCCCTCAAAAACGTCGGTGCCGACGCTATGGAAACAATCGTTCAGCAACGCGCTAAACGACCGTTCGTAAACCTGTTCGACCTTGCTCGCCGCGTCGATCTGAAACGCATCGGCAAACGCCCGCTGGAGATGCTGGCCCGCGCTGGCGCATTCGACGAACTGGACCCCAACCGCGCTCGCGTATTTGAGGGGCTTGATCCGCTGGTCGCCTATTCCGCCGCGATCCACGAAGCGAAAGCCTCCAGCCAGGTTTCCCTGTTTGGCGAGTCTGGTGCCGACATCCCCGAACCACGACTGCCCTTCCGCGATGACTGGCTGCCCATTGAACGCCTGGCGCAGGAACATCAGGCGATTGGCTTCTACCTGTCCGGTCACCCGCTTGACGACTACATGTCGGCGCTGAAACGCCGCGATGTGAAAACCCTGACTGAGATCACTCTACTTGCCGAGCGCGGACCGTTGGTCGCCAAGATTGCCGGTTCCGTGTCGTCAAGGCAGGAACGCAAATCCGCCAAGGGCAACCGCTTCGCCTTCGTTCAACTGTCTGACCCGACCGGCCTGTATGAAGTCACCGTGTTCAGCGACACGCTGGAAGCCGCCCGTGATTTCCTTGATCCCGGTATGAACGTCGTCCTGACCGTTGAAGCCAATCTGGAAGGCGAAACGCTGAAACTGCTCGCCCGTGGTGCCACCCCGATTGATCAGGTCGCGGCAGAGGCCGGCGCTCAAGCCCTTCGCATCCACCTGAACCGACCAGAGGCTGCAACCTCTATCGCGATGCTTCTGGCCAAGGTCGAAGGCAAGAACCGCGCCCAGATCACCCTGTGCGTGGCGGATGACCTTGGGCGCGAAATCGACATCACCCTGCCGAACCCCTATCCCGTCACCCCCCAGATCAGGGGTGCCATTAAGGCGATGCAAGGCGTGGTGATGGTC
>JBDSXE010000351.1:0-3644 GCA_039926325.1 Paracoccaceae bacterium
GATCTCGTTGCCGGCCTGCTTTTCTTCGCCCGGTGCGGCTGCAATCTGCAACTGCATGAAATCGAAATCGTATTCGAGATTTTCCCCGCTCGGACCGTCACCTTCACGGGCGGCGAGGAGCGCGTCCAAATCCATTCAGGCCTCCCGAACCCGGTCAGAGCCGGGCGTACCAAAAAAAATTCCCGACGCCCTGATACAACCTAGATGGTCGGGGCGCAGAGTGCTTCGTCGTTTAACAACACTTGCGGTTCTCGTAACGTCAACTCGGGCAATATGACTGCACACCTCCCCCTCCTGTCAATCATCTCGTGCGGGTGTTTGAAAATTCTTCTTGCTTAATCGGACCTTTGCACTAGCCCCTGCCCGCTTTTCTTTTGGCTGCTCCAAAACGGAACGATTGACAGAATTTCGGGCAGGTCGTTTTGTGCATCATCCGCGGTGCCAAACCGCGCAGGGAACACCAGGGAGGTCCGGGATGGGTTACGGGTTGCGTGAACGGCTGGGTATGCCGCTGGCAGGTGTGGCATTGGCGCTGCTGTGCCAACCCCTTCTGTCGCAATCGGTTCTGGCGCAAACGACGCCTGCGACCGGAAAGCTGACCGTCGAGCTGAACAAGTTCGAAGAGATTGATGGCGGCGGTTGCAGAGCGTTCTTTCTGTTTCACAACGATACCGGAAAAAGTTTCGAAGGGTTTGAGATGTCTTTGGCCATCTTCAACAAGGACGGCGTGATCGACCGGCTGCTATCGATTGATGCCTCTCCCCTGCCCGTTGCCCGCACCACGCTGAAGCTGTTCGAGATCCCGCAAATCTCCTGCGCCAACATCTCCGAAGTGCTGTTGCACGACGTCCCTGCCTGCAAACCGCAGAATGAGGCGAATGCCGACTGCTATCCACTGCTTGACTTGAAAAGCAAGACTTCAGCCCCGCTGGAGGAATGATGGCTAAGAACTTGTGGCCCATGCTGGTGGCAGGCGGGCCGATCATGTCGGTGCTGATCGCTCTGTCCGCGCTGTCGCTGGCGCTGATTGTCGTCAGGATCATACGGCTGTGGCCGGTGACGGGTGGCGTGGCCGTGCGGGACGCCGCAATCGACACCTGGGCGCGCGGTGACCGTGACGCCGCGATGGCCAGCATTCCAAACCGCGCCCCCGCCGACCGTATCTTGCTGGCCGCGATGCAGGGGCTTCAAGGCGGCATGACCGGCGCCGTGCTGGAAGGAGAGTTGTCGCGACGCGGCAATGATGAAGTGTCGCACATGTCCGCCGGGTTGCGCCTGCTGGACCTGATCTCGATGATCTCGCCCCTGCTTGGCCTGCTTGGCACCGTGCTTGGCATGATCCAAAGCTTTCAGGATCTGGCGCAGGCGCAGGGTTCCGCCAACGCCTCGGTTCTGGCGGGCGGCATCTGGTTGGCCCTTCTGACCACGGCGGGCGGGTTGCTGGTGGCAATCCCGGCGGCGGTGGCATCCAGCTTGCTGACCGGACGGGTGGAAACCGCCTCGCTGCGGATCGAAAGTTCGATCGGTCGCCTCTTGGCCATCGAAGCCACCGCCAACCGGAGCTGACGGATGAGCGGGTTCGCCCTGAAACGCCCGGCCCGCCGCCACACGCTGATTTCCGTGGTGTCGATGATCGACGTCATGATGATCCTCTTGTTCTTCTTCATGGTGACGTCCAGCTACCTCAACCTCGACATGGTTCCCGCGCTGCAAAAGACTGACGAGCCGAACGCCGATCCGGCCCCCACCACATCCACGCAGGCCGGTGCCCCCAGCACCGTCCTGATCCGCATCGCGCCCAATGGTACGATGGCCGTCCGTGGCCAGAACGTGACGACCGACAGTTTGACGGCCCTGCTGAAGGCGCGCCTCGACGCTGATCCGCTGACCCCGGTGGTGCTGTTCCCCTCTGGCGGCGCACAGCTGCAAGACCTGATCACGGCGATGGATACCGTGACCAAATCCGGCGCTGTCCGCGTCAAGGTCATCCGTCTGGGGGCCGCCAAATGATCCGGCATCCCCACCCAAATTCCTTCGAAGGAATTTGCAAATCTTTTCGCAAAGATTTGGCGCGCGGTGCCGCGACATGAAACTCCGCAAACCTCAGCGCATGGCCGAACGCGAAACCGTCGTCGCTCTGATCGACGTCACCTTCTTCCTGCTGATCTTTTTCATGCTGATCGGCCGCCTTGACGCGACAGCCCCCTTCGCTGTCAAACCCCCGCTTGGCGTCACAGGCACCGATCTGCCCGCTGGCGGCATCACCCTGTCCGTCGCCCCAGATGGTGCGCTGGCGCTGGACGGCGCGCCAATTGACCACGCCGCTCTCGACAAATCCGTCACCGACCGCATCAAGAAAAACCCCGACACCCTGATCCGCATCAATGCCGACAAAACCACCGAACTTCGAATCGTCCTGAACCTCATCACCGAGTTCGAGGATCTGGGTGCCAAGGACGTCGCACTCATCGTGACGCCAGAGACGCCATGACAACCGTGGACGCCCATATAACTGGCGACAGGGGTGTCGGCCTGACGTGGAGCCTTGGTCTGATCGTCTCGCTTGCCACCCATGCCGGCGCTGCGGTGCTGATGGCGGTGATGCTGCAACCTGACCCGGTCGTGGATCAGCCTCTGCCCAAATCGCAACTGCGGATCGAGACGCAAGAGGTGGCCCAATCGCAGGCGACGGCACAGGCACCCAAGGAAACCGCCGCCGTCGCCGCTTCTGCCACAGGCGCGCAGGTTTCGGCGGGCGAGGTGCCGCAAAGCAGCGCCAAAGCCGCCCCGCTTCCCGAACAGGTCGCAGTAGCCGCGCCACCGCAGGCCGAAAAGCTGGCGCAATCCGCCCCGCCAGCGGTTACCAAACCCCTGACCGTCACGCCACAAGCCTTGCCCCCGGTCGAAACCACCGCCGCCCTGGTCAAGCCTGCACCCGCCCCCACTGAAACCATCGCCGCCGTCCAGCCCACCGCAGCAGCCGTCAGGCCCACCACCGCCCCGACCCAGACCATCGCCGCAGTCCAGTCCACCGCTGTCGCCGCCAAACCCGTCACCGATGCCTCCCCCGTCCAGCAACCGCAACCCAACACCGGCGCTACGGTCGCCGAAGCCGCCCCCGATGCCCAACCCGTCGCCGCGGCCGATGCTGGTGGCGATCACATGGTCGCGGCGCTGGCGTGGTCCGGTGGTGCCGATGCCAAGATCGACCCGCAAAGCCTGAAGGCGATCCAGTCTTTCATGCGGCCCGGCGACACCGCCAGCCAGTCCGATGATGTCCACGACGCGCTGACATCGCTGCTGTCGTCCGTCCCCTGCTCTCGCCTGCAGGCCGAATTCAATCCCGAAACCGGCAGCCTTGAACTGCGCGGCCACGTCCCGGATGAGGCGGACCGCGCTCCGATCCTGGCCAAACTGCAAGCGCAGCTTGGCGACGGCATCAAGGTTGCCGATGGCATGCTGATCCTGCCCGCTCCGCAGTGTGGTGCGCTGTCGGGGATTGCCGATGTCGGTTTGCCGCAATCGACCGACCAGAACACCAACCCCAAGATCATCGGTGCCGACGCTCAAGCGCGGGCCTACAACTACACCACCGGCCAGACCATTTCGCTGGACATCGGCGCGCCGGATTACGACGCCTACCT
>JBDSXE010000352.1:0-2803 GCA_039926325.1 Paracoccaceae bacterium
ATGCCCTGCAACACCCGCGCAAACAGCAACCACTCCATGCTCTGCGACGCCACGCACAGGGCAGCACCCACCAGATAGATCGCGGCACAAGCCATCAGCACGCGCTTGCGACCCAACGCATCGGAAATCGGCCCGGCAAAAAGCGTCCCCAACCCCATGCCAAAAACAAAGCTTGTAACAACCAGCTGCGCGTCATTCGGCGAGGCTGGCGTCAATTCGGCAGCGATCGCTGGCAAGGCGGGCAACATGGCGTCAATCGAAAGCGCCACCGTCGCAAACGACATGGCTATCAGCGCCACGAATTCGCGTTGCGACGGGTTTTTTGTGGCCATTGTCAGCACTTTAGCACCTTCACGCGGTGGGTCCAGCGGCTGTCATTTCCTCAATGGCTTTGCCCCACATCTCTGGCGGTTGTGCGCCTGAAACGACGTATTTGTTGGCGATCAGGAATGTCGGCACCGCACTGACCCCACGCGCCCGCGCATGGGCCTCGCGTTGCTGGATCACGTCCATATCGGCGTCCGACGCCAGAAGCCGCGCTACCACGGCACGGTCCATGCCCGCCTGCGCGGCGACATCGGCCAGCACCGTGAGGTCACCGATATCCCTCCCCTCGACCCAATAGCTTCGCATCAGCGCCGACACCATCAGCGTCTGCCGCCCCTCCAGCCCCGCCCAGTGGATCAAGCGATGGGCGTTCAGCGTGTTCGGAATGCGCTGCGGCGTATCCGGGTCCATCTTGACGCCATTCTGCGCCGCAATATCCCGGAAACGCTGGTGAATTTGCTCCAGTTTGGCCTCGTCGCCAAACCGCTCCATCAGGTATTTGCGCTTGTCCACGCCCTCTGGGGCCATGTCGGGGTTCAGCTGAAACGGATGCCACTCTATCTCGAACGGATGGTCCGGATGCGCTTCCAAAGCACGGTCCAGATTGGCTTTGCCAAGATAGCACCACGGGCAAACCGGGTCGGAGAAGATATCAAGTCGTGTCATCGCAAGCCTCTAACCAACCAAAACTTTGGGCCGCATCGCCAGCCAGATCAGCGCGCCACCCGCTAACACCAGGAACGGCAGCATCGCCATGTTGACCGCAGCCCAACCTGATTGGACCGAACCGCCGGAACAGTTCATCAGCCCGCCGGACGAGAAACTCGCCAGCGTTACGCCGCCGAACACCAGAAAATCGTTCATCCCCTGCATCCGCCCGCGTTCCTCGGCCGTGTGGGCCGAGGTCAGCATGGTCGTCGCGCCGATGAACCCGAAATTCCACCCCAACCCCAACAGGATCAACGCACCAAAGAAATTCTCCAGATGCACCCCCGCCATTCCGACCACACCGGCACAGGCAAGTATCACCAGCCCGGTGGCCATGATCCGCTCTACCCCGAACCGCACGATCAGGCTGCCGGTAAAGAACGACGGCACAAACATCGCCAACACATGCGCCGTCACGACATTGGACGCATCGGCAACGTGATAGCCGCAGCCAACCACTGCCAGAGGTGATGAGGTCATCACCAGATTCATCAACGCATAGCTGACCGTCGCCACGATTACTGCCACCGCGATGCGCGGCGTGCGGATCAACTCCATCCGCGTCCGACCCACAACTGCCCCCGCGATTGCAGCTTTCGGCTTCGGGATATCCAGCAAAGCGAACAGGAACACCCCGACCACATTCAATCCGATCACCGTCAGATACGTCGCAAGGAACGGCACCGCCATCGCGGTCGATGTCAGCTTGACCAGTTCCGGCCCCACCACCGCCGATAGCAGCCCGCCGGCCATCACATATGAAATCGCCTTTGGTCTGAACACCTCCGACGCAGTATCTGCCGCCGCAAATCGGTAAAACCCCTGAGCCGACTGATAAATCCCGGTGATGAACGCCCCCGACACGAAGATCAGGAACGAACCCTGCGACAGCCCGTAAGCCGCGATCGCGGCCCCAATTGCGCCCGCAAACGCCCCCAGCACAAAGCCCGCCCGCCGCCCATAGCGCGCCATGAAAGCAGAGATCGGGTTGGCGGTCAGCATCGAGCCGATCACCATCAGCGATATCGGCAGCGTCGCGAGACACGCGTTCGGTGCCAGCGACTTGCCTGCCAGCCCCGCCACAACGAAGATCATCGGCATCTGTGCGCCAAGGATGGCTTGCGACGCCACAAGGACGTAGACATTGCGGCGGGCTAGGCTGTCAGAGGTTTGGGTCATGATCGCCAATCGGTATTGATCGGGGCAGGCGGGTTCAAGGGACAATCCGCATCTGGCAGGAAGATGATTTATTGGGCAGAAAGAAAACGCGGGAATTATCATGGTCGGTCGCATCATCGAAACCCCGGATTGCGTCGCGGAAGGGGCCGCCTGGCTTGCCGCTGCCGAGCCGCGCTTTGCCGCCGCACTTGCCCTGACCGGACCCTTGCCGCTGCGCCGCCACGCCGACGGCTTTACCGCACTTCTTGATGCGATCGTCGGCCAACAAGTCTCTGTTGCATCCGCCAATGCCATCTGGACGCGGCTGGAAGGTGCTGGCTTGACCGATCAGGCGGCAATGGCCGTCGCATCGGACGACGCCCTGCGTGCCGTTGGTCTTAGCCGCCAAAAGGCTCGCTATGGCCGTGCGCTGGCTCAGGCCGGGATAAACTTCGACGCCCTACGCACCCGCCCGAATCACGAGGTTATTGCCACCCTCATTGCCGTGCCGGGTATTGGCAGCTGGACTGCCGAGATCTACGCCATGTTCGCACTTGGCCGCGCAGATGTTTTTGCACCCGGTGATCTGGCGCTACAAGAAGCCGCCCGT
>JBDSXE010000353.1:0-14217 GCA_039926325.1 Paracoccaceae bacterium
GACTGGAGAGCCGATCAGCCTGAAGCGGCTGGACGCACGCCCGATCGCGACGATGACACTGGAAGCGCAGGAAAAGCATGAACGGCGCGAGAAGGTTCACCGCGACGATTGACGTGTGGATACGCCCAAGTTGAAAACGCCGGACACATCGGTCCGGCGTGGTCACGGTTGATCAGCATCGCCGCCCTGCAAGCGGCATTACACTGCGTCATTCGTCGCGGTGCACCTTTTCGCGCCGCTCGTGCTTTTCCTGCGCTTCCAGCGTCATCGTCGCAATCGGTCGCGCATCCAGCCGTTTCAGGCTGATCGGCTCGCCGGTCATTTCGCAATAGCCGTATTCGCCATTCTCGATCCGACGCAGCGCCGCGTCGATCTTGCTGACCAACTTGCGCTGCCGGTCGCGCGTCCGCAGTTCCAACGCGCGATCGGTTTCTTCCGAGGCGCGGTCTGCGATGTCGGGCACGTTCCGCCCGCTGTCTTGCAGATTGTCGATGGTTTCCGCGCTTTGATCCAGGAGTTCCTGCTTCCAGATGATCAATTTGCGCCGGAAATACTCAAGCTGTTTGTCGTTCATGAATGGCTCGCCCTCGGCGGGACGATAATCGTCAGGCAGGAAAATTTCGGCCTTCATAATGCACTCTCCAGGTACTCCGGGGCGCCCACAGGCTAGCATCTGTCGATGGGGCTCCTGATTGGCGGTGGATTAGCCGAAAGCCAAACCAATGTCACTAGCGGTTGCGAGAAATTCGCGTGAAGTCTACGCTTGACAAGCCCCGCATCGCAGCCCTTTGAGTTTCCAATGCAATTTACCACGACCTCGACCTATGTAGCCACCGAAGACCTGCGTGTTGCGGTCAATGCCGCGGTCATGCTTGAACGCCCACTTCTGGTAAAGGGCGAGCCTGGGACCGGAAAAACCGAACTCGCGCGACAGGTAGCCAGCGCCCTCAACCTGCCGTTGCTGGAATGGCACGTAAAGTCCACGACCAAGGCTCAACAGGGAATCTACGACTACGACGCGGTCAGCCGCCTGCGAGACAGCCAGCTTGGCGACCCGAGGGTCCATGACGTCGCGAACTACATCCGCAAAGGCAAGTTGTGGCAGGCTTTCACTGCCGACACCAAGGTTGTCCTGCTGATCGACGAGGTGGACAAGGCGGATATCGAATTTCCGAACGACCTTTTACAAGAGCTCGACCGGATGGAATTTCATGTCTATGAGACCGGCGAAACCATCCGCGCCCGTCATCGCCCAGTGGTCATCATCACTTCGAACAACGAAAAGGAACTGCCCGACGCTTTCCTGCGCCGGTGCTTTTTCCACTTCATCCGCTTTCCCGACGCCGAAACAATGGCGGCCATCGTCCGCGTCCACTTTCCGGCCATCAAACCCGCGTTGCTGACCACTGCCCTGACCCAGTTCTTTGAACTGCGCGAAACGCCGGGGCTGAAGAAGAAGCCCTCGACGTCCGAAGTTCTGGACTGGTTGAAGCTTTTGCTGGCAGAGGATCTGCAACCAGAGGATTTGCGCCGCGATACCAAGACCAACTTGCCAAAACTCTACGGTGCGCTTTTGAAAAACGAACAGGATGTGCAACTGTTCGAACGCCTCGCCTTCCTATCGCGTGGCCAGCGTTAGCTCCATCCCGAATCGGTAATGTTTGCATGGGGTTGCCCGTCACTCCTCAAGTCGCCATCACGGCAGACTGAACTTCTGAAACCTCTTGTCACGTTCCGTGATTGGCCCACACACATCTGGCGGTCGCGGCGGATCATTCGGCCACAGGTAGATTACGTTGCAAACCCGAAATCCAAATGATTGACACAGTGCTGCCCTGATTGAGACACTCGTGCCCTGTCTGATCAAACACAGTGACCCGTCGTCATGCGTGGCACCACGGCAGTCGTCGACCCCTGACTGCTCGCAGGGGTGTTGCTGCGGCTTGGCGGCGGGTTGCATGTTTGATGGCTGCATGGATCGGGCGGTAAAGCGCCGGGCTGTGCGGTCAAGATTTGTTGAAACTGGGCAACCCCTGGAACCTGGACCGAAGAAAGCCGCCTGCTGAATGCGAATTACACTTCTCCTTGGCCTTCTCGGCCTCGTCGCCTGCGCCCCGACCGTGCCCAACAGCGTCACCAAGGGCAGCAGCAGCCTCGATGTACTGCCAAACGTATCCGCCCCAATGATGGCGTTTGCGGCCGCACCGGGCATCTCCGTGTTGCGTCCGAACCAACAGATCGCGCAAGACTTCATCGACCTTGAGTTCCACATGGAAAGCGGTCTGGCGCTGCCCGATCTGACAAGGTTCGAAGGCCCGATTTCCATCGCGATGACAGGTGGCGTACCCCCGTCAGCGCAACACGATCTGACGCTGTTGATCGCCCGTCTGCGGGCCGAGGCTGGAATCGACATTCGTCAAGCCGCATCAGGCAGCGCCGCCACCATAACCATCGAATTCCTGCCCAAAGCCGTGCTGCGTCGCCTTGAACCGACCGCCGCCTGTTTTGTCGTGCCCAACGTATCGTCGATGGCTGAATACCGCGGCAAACGGGGTAGCCGTGCGCTGGACTGGCAACTGCTGACCCGGCGTGACCGGGCCGCCATTTTCATCCCCTCCGATACCAGCCCGCAAGAGGTGCGTGACTGCCTGCACGAGGAAACCGCGCAGTCGATGGGGCCGCTCAATGACCTGTACCGTTTGCCCGACAGCGTCTTCAACGACGACAACTTTCAGTCCGTGCTAACCGAATTCGACATGCTGATGTTGAAGATGCACTACGCCCCGGAACTGACGACCGGAATGGGCGAAGCTGACGTGTTGGCCCGGGTGCCCGCCCTTGTCGCCCGCCTGAATCCCAAGGGCCAATATCCCGGTGGCTGGATGTCGGCCGATACGCCGCGGGCCTGGATCGACGCTGTTGGGACGGCCCTTGGCCCGAACGCACCTCAAGCCACCCGCCTGCCCGCCGCACGACGCATGCTTTCCATCGCGCAGTCGCAAGGCTGGCAGGACAACCGCCTTGGCTTCGCCTGGTTCGCCCTTGGTCGGCTAGAGGCTCCGACCGATCCCATTGCAGCTGAGGCCTCCTATTCCAACGCCGCCCGCATTTATGCCAGCCTTCCCGACGATGGCGTTCATCTTTCACACGCGTTGATGCAGCTTTCCGCAATCGCGCTTGCTTCGGGCCACGCCGATGCGGCGCTGAAACTTGCAGATCAGGCATTGCCGTTGGCCATGGTTGGCCAGAACGCAGCCCTTCTCGCCACACTGATGTTGATCAAATCCGAATGCCTGGCAATTCAAGGCCATCCTGCAGAGGCAGAGGCGCTACGTCTCGACAGCTTGCCCGCCGCGCGTTATGCGTTCGGCTCACAACAGGAAGTCCAGGCGCGGGCTTCTGAAATCGCAGCCTTGGCCAAGCGCGGCCAACGCGGCTGATCCGGGCCTTGTCCCGGTAAGGGCAAAGGGCAACAGATGGTCTGGACAAGCGCAATCGTCATCGGGGCGATCCTAGGGGCGACGATGGCCCGCCAACGCGGCGGCAAAGTACTGGACATGCTGCAATACGGTGCCGTCTACGGCATTGCTTTCGGCCTTGTTGGGCTGGCCATCAGCATCCTGCTGGACCGCATGGCCTGAACCATGTTCCTGCCTTTCTTCCAGACACTACGGAAGACGGGCGTGCCAGTCAGCTTGCGCGAATACCTCAGCTTTCTGGAGGCTGTGGCCGCTGGTCTTGTCACTTATGACGCCACGGGTTTTTACTACCTCGCCCGCACCACGATGGTCAAAGACGAACGCCACCTTGACCGCTTTGACCGCGCATTCGCCGCATCTTTTGCGGGTCTTGATACCATCTCCACCGATGACATGCTGGATGCGCTGAACCTGCCCGCTGACTGGCTGCAAAAGCTTGCTGAAAATCATCTGTCCCCCGAAGAACGCGCCGCCGTCGCCGCCTTGGGGGGTTTCGACAAACTGATGGAAACCCTGCGCGAACGTCTGGCTGAACAAAAGGCGCGCCATCAGGGTGGCAACAAATGGATCGGCACCGCTGGCACCAGCCCGTTCGGTGCCTATGGCTACAATCCCGAAGGCGTCCGCGTCGGGCAAGACGTCAGCCGCCACCAAAGTGCGGTCAAAGTCTGGGACAAACGCGAATTTCGCAATCTGGACGACCATCAGGAACTTGGCACGCGCAACATCAAGCTTGCCCTGCGCCGCCTGCGGAAATGGGCGCGTGACGGGGCGGAGGACGAGCTTGACCTCGACGGGACGATCCGCGCCACCGCCGAACACGGTTGGCTTGACGTGCAGACCCGGCCCGAACGGCGCAATGGCGTCAAAGTCGTGCTGTTTCTTGACGTCGGCGGCTCGATGGACCCCTATGTCCGGGTGATGGAGGAACTGTTCTCCGCCGCCCGTGCCGAATTCAAGCACCTCGCCGCGTTCTACTTTCACAACTGCCTGTACGAGGGCATCTGGCGCGACAATCAGCGCCGCTGGACCGATCAGACACCGACCTTCGACATCCTGCGAACCTACGGTGGCGATTACAAAGCCATTTTTGTCGGCGACGCCGCTATGAGCCCCTACGAAATCCTGCATCCCGGCGGTGCCAACGAACACTGGAATGCTGAGACCGGTAAAGTCTGGCTGACCCGCGCCTGTCAGCACTGGTCGCACCACTTGTGGATCAACCCCGTAGCCGAACCGCACTGGCCACTGACACAGTCCACCACGCTTATCCGCGAGATCTTCGACGGAAACATGGTGCCGATGACGTTAGAAGGGCTGAGCCGCGGGATAAAAACGATCCGATGAAATTCTGGAAATCACACCGCTTCGCTACGACCGGCTTTCTTCTGGCGACCGCTGTCACCTTGTTCTTTCTGGTTCGCATGGCCTCAACCGCGATCTACTGGGCCAATCCAGCCCATCACAACGAAACCGTCAAGCCCTGGATGACCGCCGGCTACATCGCCCGTTCTTGGCACGTCGATCCACGTATCCTTGACCTTCTGGGTGGCCTGCCCGGCCCCAAGGATCATGGGCCATGGACCATCAAACAGGCTGCTGACGCCCGTGGTGTCGAAGTTTCGGTGGTTATCGCCCAAGTCAACAAAGCCCTTGCCATCATCAAGGCGCAGGGTGACAGACGATGACAGACTGGCTGCTGGCACTGGTTCCGACCTACGGTTTGTGGTTGCTGGCCATCGTTACATTCCTGGCCTGCCTTGCCCTGCCGGTCCCATGCTCCATCCTCATGCTGACGGCAGGCGGCTTTGTCGCGACCGAAGATCTGGTGCTGTGGCACGTCATCGCCGCCGCTTTGACCGGTGCTATCGCAGGCGATCAAATCGGCTACCGCATCGGCCTTGTGGGCGGCCACGCGTTTCTGACCCGCCTGTCAGCCAACCCGACGCGCGGCAAACTGATCCTCCGCGCCACCGACCTGATGAACCGCCACGGCGCCCTTGGCATCTTCGTCACCCGCTGGCTGCTGCCCCCCGTCAGTCCGTGGGCGACCTATGCCGCCGGGGCCACCGGCCTGCCTTGGTTGCGCTTTTCATTGGGCGCGCTGGCGGGAGAGGTGATCTGGGTCGGCCTATATGTCTTTGTGGGCTTCAGCTTTGCCGGAAACATCGAAGCGGCCAGCGAATTCGCAAGCTCGTTCCTTGGCATTCTCGCAGGCATCGCCGCAATGCTGGGTTTCGGCTGGTGGTTGATCGTTTCACGGCGTGAAGTTGCGCCGGACTGACCCACAAACCAACTCCTCACGGATTGGCCTTTTCCAAATACTCCCACCGGAGGCTTTTTAGACCCCCAACGCCTTGCCCAACTTCGGCAATTGCGCCCGCTTCAACAGCGCCTTTAACGGCAAATCCTGTCCCGCCATCCGCTCTGCCGTTGCGTGAACCTCAGTCACCACCTTCGCCACCTTATCAGGCTGACCGGACCACAATTCCCACAGCAAACTGTCCGGGTCGCGCCGATCAATCCCCTCGTCCGCCAGCGCATGACGTGGAAAATCCTTGGCGTTGAAGGTCACGATGCAATCGGCATGGCCCGCAATCGCAACCGCCAGCACATGCCGATCATCCGGATCCGGCAACAGCAATCGCCGCTCGATATCCGGCTGATCGCGCAGCATGGCTTTCGGAAACTGCGATTTTAGGACAGCGGTTTCGCCCTCGGCCTGCAGTTGCGCCACTGGTCCCAGCTTGGACGTCGCCAGCACCCATTCGCGCAAGATGCGTTCGGACCACAGCGGTTCGTAAAGACCCACCTTTGCGACACCCAGCAAGATTTCCCGCAACACGGTCGGGAAAATCACGCAGGCGTCCAGAACCGCCTTCATCCATTCAGCCGGAAGAACAGCGCCTTCAGATAGGCGCTTTCCGCCAATTGCAACATCATGGGATGGTCGGCACCTGCAAAGCCCGTGTGCAACAACTGCCCCCGCCGTCCACCACGCCCGATACCCCGTGCAGATGCGTTGCGAAACGCTTGCAAATCAACGGCATGACTGCACGAACATAAGGCAAGATACCCTCCCGGTGCAACCAGCGGCGCAGCCAGTTTCGCCAGCCGCTCGTATGCCCGCAGCCCCGCCTCCAGCGCCGGCTTGGATGGCGCGAACGCGGGTGGATCACAAATCACCAGATCGAACTGCGCGCCATCTGCGGCCAACGCCTCCATCACGGCAAAAGCGTCACCTTGGCGCACGGAAAATTTGTCGGCAAATCCAGACGCTTGCGCGCCTTGCTGCGCCAAGGCCAGTGCGGGGGCTGACGCATCCACCGCCAAAGCCGATGCCGCCCCGTTGGCCAACGCTGCCAACGCAAACCCGCCGACGTGGCTGAAAACGTCCAGAACCCGCGCACCCTTTGCCAGACGCGCCGCAAATTCATGATTTGGCCGCTGGTCGAAGAATAGCCCGGTCTTCTGCCCGCCCATCAGATCGGCCAGATAGGCCGCACCATTCATTTCAACTGGCACAGGAGCATCCACAACCCCTTGCAGGACAACGGTTTCTTCCGCCAGCCCCTCCAGCACGCGCGACCGTCCGGTGCCATTCTTGACGACCGCAGTGACGCCAGTGACACGCACCAAAGCCGCTACCAGCGCGTCAATATGCACCTCTGCCCAGGCGGCGTTCGGCTGCACTACAGCCACATCGCCAAAGCGGTCGATTACCACCCCCGGCAACCCGTCCGCCTCGGCGTGAACCAGACGGTAGAATGGCTTGTCGAACAATCGCTCGCGCAGCGCCAATGCCACCGTCAATCGCCCCGCAAACCACGTCTCGTCGATTATTGCCGCCGGATCGCGGTCCAGCACACGACAGATGATCTTCGACTTGACGTTGACCGTGACCAGCCCCAAGGGCCGCCGATCGCCATCTTCCAGTACCGCCAAAGCACCAGGCGCAAGGCCCTGGGTCCGGCGATCCGTCACGATCTCATCGGCATAAACCCAAGGAAACCCGTGCCTTATGGCGCGAGCTTCCGCTTTGGGTTTCAGACGGACAACCGGCCTGCCGTGCAAAGCGGTTTCGTCATCGGGTTCGGGAATGGATGAAGGGAAGGTCATGACCTTCCCTTACTGTGTTCCGGGCGCGGGGGAAAGTCTTGGCGTTTACCTTAGCTCTGCGGTTTCAGCGGCCCGTTCCAGTCAACCAGCGGCAAATCTGCCGGGGCAAATGCATTGCGGCTGACAGTCTCCGGCGCAATCTCGGTCACCGGCACCATCCGCTGCGACAACTCATGTGCGATCACCGTGGCAATCCGCCCCTCGATCACCGACCGTTGCGTGATCCCCGCAGCTTCCTCGGCCAGCGCACGTTGACCACCAGCGCCATGAATATCGGCCAGCACTTTGCGCGGCCCATCCAGAATCTCGCCGGTCTTGGCATCGCGAACCGTCAGCAGAAACTCTGTGTTATGCTCGCCGCCCACCGTGTAACGCGTTTTGGGGGTCAACGCGTGGAAGCGGGTCAGTTGTGCTTCGATAACAACCGCCTGACCGGATTTCAGGCTCGCCGTGCCGGCAGCCAGACCTTCTTGCAGGATCGATGTGACTTGCGCGTAACGGTCGCCTTCCGGGTCACCGTGCCAGACAATGTCAGCGATCGGATAGAACACGTTGGCCTCTGATACCCGCAGCGTGCGCGGTACCACGACGTCGATACGCGTGACATTGTAATGCGTCGGCACAATCGTCATGCCACCTTCGACAACCGGTTTCCCTACTGAAAGCCCGATGTCGCTCAGGTTACGACTTGGCACGCCGCCGGTCGCACAAGCCGCCAGTCCAAGCGTCATCGTCAGCACGGCAAGTGATTTCATCGACAACATCTGGGCATCCTCTAAGGCATTATACTTGTTGATCTTTTGTCCAAATTGCCCTTGGAATGTGGCCAAATTGAGTAAAATTCCGTGTATTTCCGGGATGATTGACCCGTAATCGGCAACAATCGAGGGCTGCGGCAAGTGCTAAAGTTGCAATTCGGCGCATTATGAGGCCGAATCGGTTTGAACGGCTGCTGCAACTATCTTGGGGGTCAATGGCCAGATACCGGTTGTTAGCGCTAACACGACATGCTAAATAAGATAGCGTGCTAAACTGCCGATATTCTCGCCGTAACAGGAGCCGCCATGCCGCTTCATCCAACCATTGCCCGCGTTACCGATCGCATCCGCGAACGGTCCGCCGCGACGCGCAGCACTTATCTTGACCGCATGGCCCGCGCCGCCAAATCCGGTCCCGCGCGTGCCCACATCTCTTGCGGCAATCAGGCCCATGCCTATGCCGCGATGACGGATGACAAACCCGCCCTTTCCGCTGCCCGCCAACCCAACATCGGCATCGTGACCGCCTATAATGATATGCTGTCGGCTCACCAGCCCTATGAAAACTACCCCGAACTGATCCGCGCCACTGCCCGTCGGATGGGTGCCACTGCCCAGGTTGCCGGTGGCGTTCCCGCCATGTGCGACGGTGTGACCCAGGGTCAGGATGGCATGGAGCTGTCGTTGTTCTCGCGTGACGTTATCGCCCTTGCTGCTGGAGTGGCACTTAGCCACAACGTATTCGACGCCGCCCTGTATCTTGGCGTCTGCGATAAAATCGTCCCCGGCCTGATCATCGCCGCCGCAACCTTCGGCCACATCCCGGCGGTTTTCGTACCAGCCGGTCCCATGATCTCTGGCATGCCGAACGACGAAAAATCCCGCGTTCGCAACGCTTTCGCCAACGGCACCGCCACCCGCGAAGACCTGATGGCAGCGGAGATGGCCAGCTATCACGGCATAGGCACCTGTACGTTCTACGGCACCGCAAACACGAACCAGATGCTGATGGAGTTCATGGGCCTGCACCTGCCCGGCTCGTCTTTCGTCAATCCCGGCACACCCCTGCGCGAAGCCCTGACCATCGCCGCCGTCGAACGCGCCAGCGCCATAACCGCCCTTGGCAATGACTACCGCCCCGCTGGCGAAGTCCTTGACGAACGCGCCTACGTCAACGGCCTGGTCGGCCTGATGGCAACCGGGGGTTCGACAAACCTCGTCCTGCACCTGCCCGCGATGGCCCGTGCGTCGGGCATCTTGCTGGATTTGCAGGATTTCGAAGATATTTCGCAGGCCGTCCCGCTGATGGCCAAGGTCTATCCGAACGGCCTGGCTGACGTGAACCATTTCCACGCGGCGGGAGGCATCGGCTTTATGATGGGTCAGCTGATGGACAACGGCCTGTTGCATGCCGATGCCAAAACCATCCTCGGCGATGGCCTTGCCATGTACCGTCAGGAACCCAAGATCCGCGACGGCCATTTGGCGTGGGAGCCGGGAACGCCCACCACCCTGAACGACAAGATTCTGCGTTCCGCCGCCGATCCGTTCGCGGCGGCGGGAGGGCTTAGACAACTCAGCGGCAACCTTGGTCGCGGTGTCATCAAAGTCTCTGCCGTGGCATCCGAGCGTCACGTCATCGAAGCGCCCTGTCGCATCTTTCACGACCAGCATTCCGTCAAGGCCGCCTTCAAGAACAACGAGTTCACCACCGACACCGTCGTCGTCGTCCGCTTTCAGGGCCCGCAAGCCAACGGGATGCCCGAACTGCACTCACTGACGCCGACACTGTCGGTCCTGCAAGATCGCGGCCTGAAGGTTGCCCTCGTCACCGATGGCCGGATGTCCGGCGCCTCAGGTAAAGTACCCGCCGCGATCCACGTCTCGCCCGAAGCGGCTGCCGGTGGCCCACTGGCCCGCCTGCGCGATGGCGATATTGTCCGGCTTGATGCCGTCGCTGGCACCATCTCGACCCTCGCCGCTGATTTCGACAGCCGCCCGCTTGCCACGGCTGATCTCAGCCATAACAGTTGGGGCACGGGGCGAGAGTTGTTTGAAACCTTCCGCCGCAATGTCGGCGCGTCAACAGAAGGGGCAAGCAGCCTTTACTGAACGGCCAAAAGTCAAAGAACATTTAGCCTTCGGCGAGGATAATTTAACCAATATGAAAGGGTTTCAGGGGAACACTCAGGGCACGGTACAGGCGGGGACGCCGATGACCGTCCGATGTGAAAGGCCCCTCACCTCCCCTGTGCAAACGGCCCGGGGTGGGGGTGTCCCGAAACCAGACTTTCATATTGGCTAAAATATCCCCGCCGGAGGCTACTTCCTCACCGCAATACCCCGTCTGGGCAAAAGGAGAACAACATGACCCCCGCCGAACAATCGTGCCTTGCCGCCGAAATCTGCCGTCTTGCCCCGGTCGTCCCTGTTCTGGTCATCGACGATATCGCCCATGCAAAAAAACTGGCCGAGGCACTGGTCGCGGGGGGCCTGCCCGCGCTTGAGGTAACCCTCCGCACGCCCGTCGCCCTTGATGCGATCCGCGCTATGGCAGAGGTTCCGGGTGGCCGCGTCGGTGCGGGCACGCTCATGACCCCCGCCGATGTCAAGGCTGCGAAAGCTGCCGGTGCCACGTTTGGTGTCGCTCCGGGTGCCACCGACCGCATTCTTGATGCCTGCGCCGAATACGATCTGCCGCTGTTGCCGGGTGCCGCCACCGCAACCGAAATCATGGTCCTGCTGGAAAAAGGCTACACCATTCAGAAATTCTTCCCCGCCGAACAATCCGGCGGCGCCGCGTTTCTAAAATCCATCGGCTCGCCGATCCCACAGGTGAAGTTTTGCCCGACCGGCGGTGTCTCACTGAAAAACGCCCGTGACTACTTGAGCCTGTCCAACATCCTGTGCGTCGGTGGTTCGTGGGTTGCTCCAAAAGACGCAATGGCGCGTGGCGATTGGGCCTCCATCACCGCCCTTGCAATCGAGGCCGCCGCACTCCGCTGAACTTGCCAGACGGTTGAAAATCGGCAACCCTAGTCAAACAAGCCATCGGAGTATGCCCATGACCGCCGCCGTTTCGACCTGCCTGTGGTTCGACGATCAGGCTGAACAGGCTGCAACGCTGTATTGCAGCTTGTTCAAGGATGCCAAGATCACCAACATCTTCCGGCAAAACGGCGACCCGCAGAACCGCGCTTTCACGGTCGCATTCACTCTTATGGGGCAGCATTACTGGGGTCTGAATGGCGGGCCGCATTACAAACTTAACCCCGCCGCATCTATCACCGTCTATGTCGACACGCAGGCCGAGGTTGACCATTTCTGGAACGCATTGCTGGAGGGTGGCCGCGAAAGCCGGTGCGGCTGGCTGACCGACCGCTTTGGGCTCAGCTGGCAAATCATCCCCCGCGCCTTGGCCCGTCTGTTGCAGGCGGACAAGACCGGCAAAGTCATGCAGGCGATGATGGGCATGGTCAAACTGGATATTGCCGCACTGGAGGCGGCGGCGAAACCTTAAAGCCGCCCCATCCGCCCGCCCCGCCGACGTGGAGGCTCGGGCACAGTTAATCCCTGCGCCAGTACCTCGTTCATCGGATGGCCGGGGTTGTCTGCCACATAAGTGGCGATCAGGTAGTTCAGCGGCGGCACGACATCCGCCCCGACCGGCAAGCTAAGCGCCCAGTCCAGAAAGATCGACCGGCAATCACCAGCCGTAATGCCGTTGATCAGATAGCTTTCCCGCACCAGACCCTTGGGATCCGCCTCGTTCAGGTCCATGCCGTCCCCTATTCCGCCAACCGCGCCGTGATCAACGCATTCGCCGCGTTTGCCACTGTCGTCAACCGCGTCGTCAAACCCGCCACATCCGCCTCGCCCGTCTCGCGCAGTAAAAATCCCTGCGCGCCCTCACCCAACGTATCAGGGTCCAGAATCTGATCCGACAGCAACCGCGATCCCGCCTGCAATCGCCAGCATAATCTGTAGGCATTCAACAAGACCGTCTCATCCGTTTGCGACAGGTTGCCCGCCTTTACCCCCGCCGCCAGCTGCCGTTCCACGCCGCGTGCCGGACTGCCCGCCATCAGCGCCATCATCTGCGCCAACAACTCTACATCCATCATCCGCCCCGGCCCCAGCTTTGCCTCCCACGCGCCAACAGCGGGCTTCGCTTCGGCCAGCCGTGCGCGCATCTCTGCCACATCAGACTGCACTTTGATGCCGTCCGCCTTCTTGGCCAGCAGCGCCTGACGAAAGGTTTCAACCTCTGCCTCCAGCCCCGCATCACCCGCCAAGACCCGCGCCCGCGTCAGCGCCAGATGTTCCCACGTCCATGCCTCATCGCGCTGATACGCCATGAAACTGCCCACAGAGGTCGCGACCGGCCCTTGTCGTCCCGATGGCCGCAGCCGCATGTCCACCTCGTACAACCGCCCTTGCGCCATCTGCGCCGTCAAAGCTGTCACTAGCGCCTGCGTCAGTCGCGCGTAATACGCCCGTGCGGCCAACGGCCTGTTGCCGGCCGAAAACTCGACCCCCGCCGCGTCATAGATCACGAGCAGGTCAAGGTCGGACTGCGCGTTCAATCGCCCCGCCCCCAACGACCCCATTCCAACCACCACCGCGCCACGTCCCGGTGGCGGACCGTGCCGCACTGCAAACTCTGCCGCCACCAGCGGCCACAGCGCCGCGATCACCGCTTCTGCCAGGTCGGCATATTGCTTGCCCGCCTCAAATCCATCGACCAGCCCGCGCAAATGATGCACACCGACCCGAAAGCGCCACTCGCGCGTCCACACCCGCGCCATATCCAACGCCTTTTCATAGTCGGCAGCACCAGCCAACAGCCCCGAAAGCGCATCGCGCAGACCCGCTCTCCCCGGCCACGGCGCAAAGAAACTGCCGCCGATCACTGCATCCAGAACGCTGGCATTCCGCGCCAGATACCGCGCCAGCCCCGGCGCAGTTGCCGCGATGTCGATGATCAAATCCACCAGCGCCGGATTGGCATCGAACAGCGAGAATATCTGGACACCCGCAGGCAATCCCGCCAGAAACCCGTCCAGCGCCACCAGCGCCTCGTCCGCATTCGCAGCCCGCGACAGCCGTTGCAGCAGCACTGGTCGCAACCGCTTGAAAATCACCCGTGCCCGTTCAGACCGCAGTGCTGGATAGTGCCACCACCTATCAACGATCCCCGCCGCGCGGGCTGACAGCTTTGGTGCAGCAGCTGCCTCGGCAGGCACAAAGAACCCCTCAATCAGCGCCTCGACCCGGGCCAGACGCGCCAGAAATTCCTTCCGGAATGCCGTCTCGGGCATCCCGCAAAACGCCGCTATCCGTGCAACGCCGTCCGCAGTTGCGGGCATTTTATGGGTCTGCTCGTCGCCGACCATCTGCAACCGATGCTCCAGTTCGCGGTGCGCCCGGTAGTGCCCGATCAGCTCTTCCGCCACGTCGCCCGGCAGCCACCCTTTCGCCGCCAACGCCCGCAGCCCCTCGACTGTGCCGCGACCGCGCAGGCCGACATCACGCCCGCCCGCAATCAGCTGCCGTGTCTGGGTGAAAAACTCGATCTCGCGTATGCCGCCTCGTCCCAGCTTCAGATCGTGGCTTTCGACCTGTAAAGCCCCGTGCAACCCCCGGTGATCCCTGATCCGCAGTCGCATGTCGTGGGCATCCTGAATGGCGGCGTAGTCCAGATGCTTGCGCCAAACGAACGGCACCATGACCTGCAGAAACCGCTGGCCCGCTGCGATATCCCCACCACAAACCCGCGCTTTTATATAGGCCGCACGCTCCCAAGTCCGGCCTTCCGCCTCGTAATACGCCTCGGCCGCCGCCATCGACAGGCAGACTGG
>JBDSXE010000354.1:0-3833 GCA_039926325.1 Paracoccaceae bacterium
AACCACGCGGTAAAGATCGACAATGCGGTGGCGATCAGCACGGCAGAGGCCGTCACTCGCCGCCCGGTGCCATACATATGAGCGAACAGATAGGCGTTGACGCCCGGCGGCATGGCGGCCGTCACGACGGCGGAGCGCATCGATGCCTTGCCGATCACGAACACCCAATGCCCCAGTGCATAGGTCACAATTGGGTGCAATAACAATGTGATGGCACATACCATCGCGATCAGGGACTTGTCGCCTTCGGGGTGGTAGCGCAGCAAAATCCCGCCCAGACCAAACAACGCGGCGGGCAGACCCGCGCGGCCCATCATGTCGGCGGCGGCACCAACGGCGGCTGGCAGCGGCATGCCAGTCAGGTTCACCAGCATTCCCAACACGATGCCGATCACCAACGGTTGCGAGAATATCGCCCGTACCACCTGCCGCCCAAGCGCCGCACCGGACAACCCTTTGCCCCGGCTGCGGACCCACTCCATCAGGCCGATGCCGAAGGCGTAGAACATCGGTGAGTGCATGGCGATGATGGCATAGTTCCCGGCCAACGCCGCAGTGCCATAGGCTCGTTCAGTGATGGAAAGGCCCATCAGCAGCGAGTTTGAGAACATGCAGCAAAAGCCGATCGCTACGCTTTCGTCCAAGGGGCGGTCAAACCCCCGGTGAGCGCCCAGAAATCCGACGGTAAAGGCCACGAACGCGCCGATGTAGAAGCTGAGCAGCAGCCCGGGATCGAACGACGTCGACAGGTCCAGTCCGGCGATCGAGCGGAACAACAGGCACGGGATAGCGAATGATTGGGAAAATTTCATCAGTCCGTCGATGGCGCTTTCGGACAGGATCTTTGCCCGCGCCGCCGCGTAGCCAAAGCCGATGATCAGGAAAACCGGCAGAACGACGTCGATCAGGATTTCCATGTCAGGGCTGGTTCTCGAAGGTGATCACGCGGCCATCGAAGGCGGGGCTGACGGTGGGGGGCAGTTCGTGGACGAGGGTTTCATAGTCCATGTCGAGGTGCATGTTGGTGATCACCGCCTGCGTTGGCTGCACCTTGGCGATCCATTGCAGTGACAGCGCGAGATGGGCATGGGTCGGGTGCGGTTTGCGGCGCAGGGCGTCCAATACCCAACACTCCAGTCCGTCGAAAACGGGCCATACGGCATCGGGGATCCGGACGACATCGGGCAGATAGGCCAGCGGACCGACGCGAAAGCCAAGCGCGTCCATCGCACCGTGATCGACGAGGAAGGGCTGAAAATGGATGGGACCAGCCGGGCCATCCACATCAAACGCGCCATCAATCGAGTGCAGGTCGAGGATGGGCGGGTAGGGTGAATCTTCGGGCTGCATGAACGCATAGGCAAACCGCGAGATCAGAGCGTTCTGTGTTGGCGCATCGGCCCAAACTGGCAGACGGCGCTTCATGTTGAAAACGATCTGACGCAAGTCGTCGATGCCGTGGGTGTGATCAGCGTGAGAGTGGGTGAACACCACGCCATCCAGCGTGCCCACCTGCGCGTCCAGCAGTTGTTCGCGCATGTCGGGCGAGGTGTCGATCAGGACGCGGGTGATGGCGTCCCCGGCGATACGTTCGACCAGCATGGAACAGCGGCGGCGGCGGTTCTTGGGGTTGGTGGCGTCGCAGATACCCCAGTCGCCGCCAAGACGGGGGACACCGCCGGACGATCCGCAGCCTAGGATGGTGAAGCGCAAGGTGGCCATCAGACGGCCTGTGCCGTGCGGGCGGCCTTGGTAAACAGGCGGTCGAAATTGGCACTGGTCGCGGCGGCGAATTCGGCGTCGGTGACGCCGTAGATTGCGGCTCCGGTCTTGGCGGTAAAGGCGGTGTAGGCGGGCTCGTTGCGTTTGCCACGATGGGGGATGGGGGCCAGATAGGGGCTGTCGGTTTCAACGAGGATGCGGTTCAGGGGGGCAGCGGCGAAGATGTCGCGCAATTCCTGGCTTTTGGGGAATGTCGGGATGCCGGACATCGACAGGTAAAACCCCATCTCCAGCGCTGCCTGCGCCAGAGCGGAACCGGAAGAAAAGCAATGCATCACACAGGTATACGGGCGGATCTTCATGCCCTCGCCCAAGATGCGCGCCACATCGTCATCGGCGGCGCGGGCGTGGATGATCAGCGGCAGCCCGGTTTCCTGCGCGGCCTGAATATGGATACGCAGCGAGGTTTGCTGGATCGCGGCACTTTCGGCGGTGTAGTGGTAGTCGAGGCCGGTTTCGCCGATACCGACGAATTTGGGATGCCGCGCCAGAGCTGTCAGCTGATCCAGCGTGGCAAGCGGTTCTTCAGCGGCGCTCATCGGGTGGGTGCCCGCAGCATAGAACACGCCGTCATTGGCCTCGGCAATGGAGCGGACTTGCGGTTCATTTCGCAGCCTGGTGCAGATCGTGACCATTCGCGTGACACCTGCAGCGCGGGCGCGGGCCAGAATCTGTGGCAACTCACCGTCGAAGTCAGGAAAGTCGAGGTGGCAGTGGCTGTCCACAAGTTCGGGAATGTCGGACATCAGCGCCTCGGGCTACCTATGGGCGAGCATCCCCGCCGTCTCGTCGATCTTCAGGACCATATCCATGAGAAGGGCGGCAGGGTCAAGGTTCACAGCCTTGCCCCGCCGGGCGCGGATGCCAAGCTTCTGGGCAAGATCGGCCCAGTGACGCGCAACATCGGGCGTAGGGGCAAGCCGTTCGATAAGCGCGGCCTCACCCTTGGCTGCCTCTGGTGGCAAGGCGTGCAGGGTACCCGCACGGGCGATGCGGGCGAGGAACATGTCGATCAGCGTGACGATGAGGTCGAATTGGGCCTCTGCGCCGCGTCCTGCGCCAGCCTCTGCCAAGGCGAGGGCCATCGGACGGTCAAGGCGCGGCAGGGTGGACAGCAGGCGGATCAGGGCAGCGTAGAGTTTCAGGCCGTCGAGATTGGTCAGCCGAAACGCCTCTCCGACGGAACCGCCAGCCAGTTCGGCAAGGGGGATGTGGTCTGCCGCGTCAACCTCGCCGCCAGCCTGCGTCAGGGCGTCGGAAAGGTCGGTGGCCGAAAGCGGGGTCAAGCGCAGTTCGCGGCAGCGGGAGCGGATAGTGGGCAACAGGCGGCCGGGTTGATGCGAGATCAGCAGGATCGTGACCTTGGCGGGCGGTTCCTCCAGCAATTTCAGCAGGGCGTTGGCGGCGTTGGGGTTCATTTCATCCGCGCTATCGATGATGGCGACGCGGTGGCCGCCATCCGCGGCGCTCATGTTGAAAAACGCGATCAGCTTGCGGATGTCATCGACGGCGATGACGTTGTGCAGCTTGCCGGTCTTTTCATCGGCGGCGCGACGGACCAGCATCAACCGCGATTCCGACAGGGCGGCCACGCGGCGAGCGATGGGGTTGCTGGCAGGAATATCCAGCGTGTCGGGGGGCGGCGGTGCAAACATGCCGCCATCATTCGGCGGCGTGGCCAGCAAAAAGCGGGCGATCCGCCAAGCCAACGTCGCCTTGCCCACACCGCGCGGGCCGGTGATCAGCCAGCCGTGGTGCAGGCGTTCGGAAATGTAGGCGTTGAGGAATGTGCTTTCGGCTGCACCCTGCCCGATCAGCCGAGCGGTGGCACGAGGATGCGGCGCGCCTTCGATGGCATCGGGTTCAGGGGTGGCGTCGGTCATGTCAGGTGAGACAAGGCGAGGGCGGTCACGTCACGGGCGACATCGGCGGGGTCGCGGTCGCCGTTGACGACGCGGAAGCGGGCGGGGTATGCGGCGGCGAGTGCCAGAAACCCGGCGCGCATTTTTCTTTGCAGGTCCAGCCCCATATCCTCAAACCGCATTTCGCTG
>JBDSXE010000355.1:0-3507 GCA_039926325.1 Paracoccaceae bacterium
GTACACGGCAAGTTTCCGGGTGTCGTGACCACGACCGAAACCACGATTGATGCCGGACGCGGGCCGATTGCCGTGACCGCGGTCAAGAACCCGGCAGATCTGCCGTGGGGCCATATCGACATCGTCATGGAATGCACCGGGATTTTCACGGACAAGGAAAAGGCCAAGGTTCACTTGGAGAATGGGGCCAAGCGCGTGCTGGTGTCGTCGCCCTCTGCCGGGGCTGACCGCACGATCGTGATGGGTGTCAACGACAAGACGCTGACGGGGGCCGATCTGGTCGTGTCGAACGGGTCTTGCACCACCAACTGCCTAGCCCCGGTGGCGATGGTGCTGTCGGCTGAATTCGGCATCGTTTCGGGCTTCATGACCACGATCCACAGCTATACCGGCGATCAGCCGACGCTGGACACGATGCACAAGGATCTGTACCGCGCCCGTGCTGCGGCTTTGTCGATGATCCCAACGACTACGGGTGCAGCCAAGGCGCTGGGGCTGGTGCTGCCGGAACTGGCGGGCAAGCTGGACGGCTCTTCGATCCGGGTGCCAACACCGAACGTATCGTGCGTGGATCTGGGCGTGGTGCTAAGCAAAACCTGCACGGTGGCAGAGATCAACGCGGCAATGCTGGCGGCGTCGAATGGCGCGCTGAAGGGCATTCTGGGCTATGAAACCGCCCCGCTCGTCAGCTCGGATTACAACGGAAATCCGCATTCTTCGATCTTCGCGGCGGATCAGACCAAGGTGCTGCCGAACAACTTTATCCGCATCCTGTCGTGGTATGACAACGAATGGGGCTTCTCGAACCGCATGGCGGATACTGCCGTGGCGATGGGTAAGTTCCTGTAACACCTGCAAGATTTGGGCGATCCGGGGCAGCTTTGGCTGCCCCTTCGTTTTTGCCGCACCCATGCACTGAGCGCATAACGGCGCGGCGGCATTGGTCGTTGTTTGCGCTAACAAAGGTGCCATATCTATCCCATGCGAAACGGGAAAGCCATTCGGGCGGACCAGCGCAGATGATGAGGATATGATGAAAAACTTGTTCACAACGCTCCGTGCCAATGCCGCCAAACGCGCGCTGTTCCGCCGGACCCGTGACGAAATCGCCGGCCTGCCGCGCAATGTGGCGCTTGATCTGGGGATCTTCCCGGAAGACGCCGCGCAAATCGCGCGCACCGCCGTTTGGGGCTGAATACCCCCACCAAGGCTGCGGGCTGATCGCCCTCGGCACACGAAAGGAAATACCATGAAAAACTTCTTGGCCACTTACCGCGAGGCCGCCGCCAAGCGTGCGTTGTTTCGCAAAACCCGTGACGAAATCGCCAGCATGTCCCGTAGCGAGGCGCTGGAACTGGGCATCTATCCCGAAGATGCCAGCCGCATCGCCCGTCAGGCCGTCTGGGGTTGACCGCACGCAGCTGACGCCATCCAAGGGGGCCACGTGGCCCCCTTTTCTATTGCCGGATCAAGCCTTTGGCAAAGCGCCGGGCATTGGCGCGGTAGTGTTCCGCAGATGCCAGCAACTTGGCAATCGCCGCCTCATCCAGCATCCGCACCACCCGGCCCGGTGATCCCATCACCAGCGACCCGTCAGGAATGACCTTGCCTTCGGTGATCAGGGCACAAGCGCCGATCAGGCAGCCGTTGCCGATCTTTGCCCCGTTCAGCACGGTAGCCCCCATGCCGATCAGCGTGCCATCGCCAATCGTGCAGCCGTGCAGCATCGCCTTGTGACCAACCGTGCAATTCGCACCAACCCGCAGCGGAAAGCCGGTGTCGGTGTGCAGGACGGCATTTTCCTGCACGTTCGATCCGGCACCGACGCGGATTTCCTCGCCATCGCCACGCAGGACCGCGCCGAACCAGATGTTCGCCTCATCCTCCAGCACTATGCGACCGATGATGTCGGCTGACGGCGCAATCCAGACGCCGTGGCCGATCTGCGGAGCAATCCCGTCGAGCGTATAGATCATCGCGCTGCAAACTCCGCATTCAGGCCGCGCACGAAGTCGGTCAGGTGCGGCTGACGGTCGCGGCGCAGGCGCTCTGCTTGAAGAATGATCACCAAGTCCTTGAAAGCCTTATCAAGATCGGTATTGACGATCACGTAGTCATACTCGGCCCAATGGCTGATTTCATTGCTGCTTTTCAGCATCCGATCGGCAATGACCGCATCGCTATCCTGGCCGCGCCCGCGCAATCGCCGTTCCAGCTCAGCGATGGAGGGCGGCAGCACGAAAACCGACACCACATCGCGGCCAAGACTGGAGTTGCGGATTTGTGTGCCACCTTGCCAGTCGATATCGAACACCGTGTCGCGCCCTTCGGCCATTGCAGCCTCTACCGGGGCTTTGGGAGAGCCATAAAGGTTGCCGAACACCTCCGCATGTTCCAGCATCTCGCCCGTCTGGACCATCTGGTCAAAGTCGTGACGGCTGCGGAAATAATACTCACGCCCATCGCCCTCTCCGGGACGTGGTGCGCGGGTGGTGGCGGATATCGAAAAGCGGATCGCGGGATCCCAGGCCATCAACATGCGGGTCAAAGTGGTCTTGCCCGCACCAGAGGGCGAGGACAGGATCAGCAGTAGCCCACGACGTTGCGCCATTGAAATCATTCCACGTTTTGAACCTGTTCGCGCATCTGATCTATGGTGGTTTTCAGGTCAAGCCCCACCTGCGTCAGCGCCAGCGACTGCGCCTTGGAACACAAGGTATTCGCCTCACGCATGAATTCCTGCATCAGGAAATCGAACTTGCGACCGACCTGCCCCGCATCGGCCAGCAACAAGCGGGCGGCGGCAACGTGGGCTTTCAGGCGGTCCAGTTCTTCCATGACATCGGTCTTGACGGCAATCAGCGCCAGCTCTTGCGCCAGCCGCGTCTCGTCCACGCCGTCCGCGTTGGCCAGAACGCGCGTCAAAGCCTCGCGCAATGACCCGGCCTGCGCGTCACGACGCGCGGAGGCTTCGTTCAGCGCCTGCCCCACCAAGGCGTCAATGCGGTCCAGTTGCGCGGTGATCACACCGTTCAGCGCCGCGCCTTCTGAGGCGCGCATCGCCTGAAATTCCGCCAGCAGCGCCGGCAGATCGGCAAGTATCGCCACACGCACTGGGGCCGCATCCAATTCGGCGGCAGAGGTGTCCATCACGCCACGCACCAGCAGCACATCGGCAGACGTCGCCTGCGCCAGCGTGACGCCCCGCGACATCGCAGCCTCCTCGACCACGCCAAGCGCCAGCAGCACCGCGTTCAGCGTCACAGGATTGACCCGCAGCCCTTCCGCGCCCTCCGCCATGCCTTCGCGCGTCACTTTCAGCGACAGCGAAACCGAACCGCGCTGCAACGCACGGGACAATTCGCCGCGCAACGCCTGTTCCAGCCCGTCAATCCAGTCAGGCACCCGCAGCCGCAGGTCCAGCCCCTTGCCGTTGACCGACCTGATATCCCAGACCCAGCCATGCCCCGCACCTTCGCCTTTGCGCGCGGCAAATCCGGTCATGGA
>JBDSXE010000356.1:0-3356 GCA_039926325.1 Paracoccaceae bacterium
AACAGCAGGATCAGCACAAGGCCCCACAAAAAATCTGGCACCGACAATGCCATGCCGTTGCCAACATCAATCGCCGCCTCGACCCGAGTGCCGCGCAGCCGGGTTCCGGTCAATGCCGCAGAACCACCCAGAACCACGGCAATTCCCAACGCCATCACCGACAGCTCCAGCGTCGCCGGCAGATGGTCCAGCACCAGCGCAAGCACAGGTTGGCGGTTGGTGATCGACACCCCGAAATCGCCATGCAGCACCCCCGCGCCCCAGATCAGGAACTGTTGCGGGATCGACTTGTCCAGCCCGTACAATGCCGTAAGCCGCGCCACATCGTCATCCGTTGCACCGGGCGGCAGCATCATGGCAATCGGATTGCCCGGCACCACACGGATGACGAAAAACACGATCAACGCCACGCCGAACAACGTGACTGCGGTTGTCAACACCCTCAAAAGAACCGCTCGCAAGAACCGCAACGGCCTTACCTTTCATCTTTTCAAAAATATCCCACAGGGGGTCCGGGGGGTGTGAAACCCCCCGGCCTTTCCGCTAGGCCCGCTTCATCAGATGCGGCAACAACGCCCCCGACGCATGCGGTGTCACCACAACACCCGTCGCCGAAAGGATCGGCTGCACATACTGCAAAAGCGGGATCACATAGGCGTTTTCCGCGATGTAGCGGTCAACATCTTTCCAGCCCTGAATGCGCTTGGCCTCGTCCGGCTCACCCCAAAGCGGGTTGATCTTGTCGATCAGATCCTGGCTGTCCCACACCGAATGCGGGCTGGGGCCATACATGGCAAACCCGGTAGAGGTCGTGGGATCGCCCACCGAGTTCCCCCAGTTATAGAAGGCCGCCGGAGCCAACTTGTCCGCCGCGCGCAGCTCGTAGTGCTTGGCGATTTCGTACACTTCGATCGTGGCTTCAATCCCGACCTTGCGCCACAGACCGACGATGGCCTGGATCATCTCGTAGTCTTTGGGCTTGAAACCCTTGGTTGTCTGGATGGTGAACTTGACGGGCTTCTCCACGGAAAACCCCGAGGCGGCCAGCAATTTCACCGCCAGATCAGGGTCATACGGTGTCTTGATCGTCGCATCATAGGCGTCGTATTCCGGCGTCTCCAGCGTGTCGATGGGCTTGCCATAGCCCGACAGCAGCCGGTCAATGATCGTCTGCTTGTCGATAGCCGCGACGGCGGCTTTCCTGACGTTCGGGTCAAGCATGACATCGATATCGTTCAGGAAAATCATGCCGATGTCGGAAATCGGATGGGCGATACCGTTCAGAGTACCCTTAAGGCGGTCGTATTCTTCGTAGGGCATTTCCAGCGTGACGTGGGAATTGCCGGATTCCACCTCTGCCACACGCGCGGCGGCGTCGGTCACGAATTTGATGGTGACGGTCTCGAAATCGGGCTTGCCGCCCCAGTAGTTGGCGTTGGCTTTCAGGCGGACGTAAGCGCCACGCTCGAACTTATCGACCATGTAGGGGCCGGTGCCGATCGGGGCGGCCTCGAAACCCTCCGCGCCGACCTTTTCGTAGTAGGCTTTCGGCAGGACATATCCGGTCAGGAAATACATCCACTTGAATATCGTCGGTTCAAAGCGGGCAACATCGGCAGTGACGGTGTTGCCGTCGGCTTTGACGTTGGCCAACGTGGACCAAATGAACTGGATCGGGTTACCGGTTTTCTCATCTGCGGCACGGGTCAGGGACCATGCGACATCTTCGGCGGTGAAGGGCGAGCCGTCGTGCCAGGTGACGCCTTCGCGGACGGTCATGTGGACCTTGGTGCGGTCATCGTTCCAGCCCCATTCCGTCAACAAGCCCGGTGCCGGTTTCAAGTCCGGTTGTTGCAAGATGAACTGGTCGAACACCGATTGATACAGGCCCTGAATGGTCGGGTTGACGGCGCTTGGCCCAGTTGTCGGATCCCAGCTTGGCAGGTCGACGTTATAGGCAATGACCAGCTCGTCGATGGCAGCGCGAGCTGGAAGTCCAGTCAAGCCAAGCGCGGCTGACGCGGCCGAAAGTTGCAGCAAGGAACGGCGGTTAAGGTTCATGTTCAGCATCCCTGTTGTTTTCATTGGCTAATTTCCGGAAAGTTTTCGTGCCAGCAGGTATCCCGGCCCTGCCCCGGTGCCTGCGCCGGGCCAAACGGCTGCCCCGGTCAGGTAAAGGTTGCGGATCGGCGTCACCCCGTCAGCGTGGCCACGGGCGGGGCGGAATAGGAAGTTCTGGCTCAGGTGGTGACTGCCGCACAGTTGATCACCGCCGACCAGATTGGGGTTCTCTGCCTGCAGTTCTGCAGGCGTGACGATGCGTTTGGCAAGGATTTTCGCGGTGGTTCCGGGGGCGTAGCGGTCCAGGATGGCCAGAACGCGGGCGGCAAAAGGCTCGGCGGCTTGGGGCCAATCGGTGTTGGTGATTTCGCCTTTGGCGTCGCCAAGGATCGTGCCCGGCACGACGCGAACCTGCACCCACAGGACGTGTTTTCCGTTGGGCGCACGGGTTGGGTCCTGCGACGTTGGTTGGCCTACGACCAGCACCGGTTCGTCCGGCAGAAGCCCCGCTTTGGCCTGAGCATAGGTCCGCGCCATCTGATCCAGCGAGGGCGCAATCTGGACATAAGCGAATGATTGCAATGCCTTGCCTGCCGCCCAGTCGGGTAGAGAATCCAGCGCCAGATGGATCATCATGGTGCCCGGCGCATGGTCGAAATGGGCCATTGCGATGTCGAAGATGGGGGTTGTGGGGCCGGTCAGATGGTTCAGGGCGCTGGGGGCAACCCCGGCGATGACGGCTTTTGTTGCGGTGATTTTGCGGCCATCGACCAACTCAATCCCGACGGCTTTTCCACCCTCGCGCAGGATACGAGTTACCGGCGCATTACATTCCACCACGCCACCGCGTGACTGGATCGCAGCCACTAACGCTTTGATAACAGTGTCTGATCCACCTTTGCCCAGTACCATTCCGAAGGCCTGACCTGCCATCCCCTCAAGGTAGGGGAACAGTGCGCCGCCAGCGATATCGGGGGCGAAATCGAGGTGCATTCCCCATGCGGCCAGCATGGCTTGAACCTTGGGCGACTCGAAGGTTTGTGTGAGGAAATTGCGGGGGGATTGCAGCAAAAACTGGGTTAACGCCGCGGTCCCTGCGAAACCTTTGGCGCGGAGTGTTTTGAACACGAAATATGCAATCGCACGAAATCGCATGGGGGTACCGAGGAGGCCAAAGAGGTGCGGCGCTTCGCTAGGGAAGGCTTGCACCATGCGGGCCCAGGTTTCGGCGTCGGTGCGAGAGAAGGCGGCTATGCAGGCGGCGGTTTCGGCCAGATCGGTGAACACACCGCACC
>JBDSXE010000357.1:0-4967 GCA_039926325.1 Paracoccaceae bacterium
GTCATCACCGAAAAAGCCACCATGGCGTCTGAGCATGGCACGGTTGTTTTCCAGGTGGCGATGACCGCGCACCTCAGTGAAAGGCACGATGAACTCTGCGGACATCGGATCAGTCCTGTCGGGTCAGATGCCAACGCTTATAAGCTTGCGACGAATGGTCAGCATGGTCCGTCGGCGGATCAGCTGACTGCGTGGATAACGATCACGTCGCGGAATATTCTGCTTTAGATCAAGGCGTCTGCTGTGGCCGATTCCAGCGCCCGGCCAGTTGCTTGGGATCGCCGCCGAATAGAAGCCAAGTCATTTTGATGGCCCGGTAGGCCCGAATTCTTGTCAGGCCGACCACAGCCAATCCGCGTGCCCGCAGCCCACAGACGCGGTCCGACCCCAAAATGCGCGGCAGTTCTGCAATGGGCGATATTGCCATCACGACTGCCTTGACCGCCCATTTCACCCGCGCGCTGCTGTTTTGGCGGACCAAAATGAAATCGTGCGCCATATGGCGATCCCATTTCTGACGCAACTCTGCGAAACTTATGCGGGCTGGGTGATAGACCCTCATACTAGCCACATAGCGAATGAGGTACCCCTTGGCGGTCGCGCGCTGCCCCCAGTCGCGGTCCTCCGCCACGCCAATTCCGGCAAAAGTACCAACATCTGTCATAACGCTGCGCCGCACCACCAAATTGCCGGTGCCGGTAAAGCCTTCACGAGCGATATACCGGTCCATTCGGTAAGCATAGATGCTTTCATAAGCCTCCAGCATCGTCAAACGCGTCGGGTCAGAATAAGCAATCCGGACATCACCGCCAAGGATCATTGCCTTTGGCTCGAGCATGGCTTGTTCCGCTTCTGCCAGCCATGCCGGGTCAGCCAAACAATCAGCGTCAATGAAGGCCAGTATATCGCCCTTTGAGACCGCTACGCCCAGATTGCGGGCCGGGCCGGGGCCGGGTTGCATCTCTTGCAACAATCGAACCCCCGGAATCGCATCACAAATAGCCTGCGGCAAGGTGGCAGAGCCATTGTCCACCACGATGATCTCGTCAGGTTGACGGGTGCCCGCCCGCAAAGATTCCAGACAGCGACCCAGCATTCCGGGTTGGTTCAGGTGCGGAATGACAACAGATATCCGCATAACATGCCCTTTCTGATGGTTCTGGTGCCTGCATCAAGCCCGTCTTGTCATTTTCAGCCGTAGTAGCTGTAGCCGTAATCCGCGCCCATATAGCGGCATTTGTTCAATACAACGCCCATCACGTTGGTCTGGCTCGCCAGTTCGCGTTCGCAGGCGTCGACCTCTTTGATCGTCGTCGTTTCGGCGGCGGCGACCAGCAGGACGGCATCGACTTGGCCGATGAAGGCCATCGTATCGTCCGACACCAACATTGGCGGCATGTCGAACAGCAGGATATCCGGGTTGTAGTGCGCCTCTATCGTAGCCAGCGCACCTGCGACCGGGCTGGCCTGCAAAAGCTCAGCCGGGTTGCGGACTGGACCGTCATTCAGCGCCAGCGCCAGCCCCCCGCCGTAGCGTTGTGCACAATCGGCAAAATCGGCCTGACCTTCCAGAACCTGCGAAAAGCCGGTGCGTCCACGCAGACCAAGCATCTTGGCCAGTGCAGGCCGCCGCAGGTCCAGTTCGGCCAAGATGGTACGCAATTCCTTTTGCCGCGCCAGACTGAACGCAAGGTTCAGCGCAATGGTGCTTTTGCCGCAAGACGGCGTGGGCGACGTGATCGCCAACCGCCGCCAGCCATTGGCGCGCATCTGCTGGATCACCTTGGTCCGCATCACGTCAAAGGTCACAGCTTCCACCCCCCCGGCAAACGCCACGATGCGGCTAGCCCGCAGTCTGGCAGCATCGGCAGCAAAGCTTGGCAGAGCTTCCCAGGCTGCAGCCGTGGCTGGGGTGGCTGCAAGGATAGTTGGTGCGGCCTTTGGCCCGACCACTGCGGCAGTAGGTGTCGGTACAGGAGCCGAAGCTTCTGTTGCCGGAGCACTGCGGGCGGCACGCGCCTTTTCGATGGCGGACTGGATTTTTTCCATGCGTCTTTCCTCAGGCCAAGTTAGGTGCCAGCCCGGATATCAGGCTGATCCGTTTGATGACCCGATCCATCAGCAGATCAAGCGGCATGTAATAGGTGTTGATCGCCCACAGCGCAGCAGCAATCGCGGCCAGCACCAAAAGGACAAGGACCAGCTGGCGCAAGCGCCGCCACCGGATTTCGCGGTCAGTGGTCAGGTAGGGCAGCGTGGCGAATGTGGTGATGCCAAGCTTGGCCGTCAGGTCTGCCGGGCGGCGAATACCCAAATGAAGGAATTCGATCAGCGCCACCAGCGCCAAACCCAAGGTCAGCCCGCCAACCACGCCGCCCACCGCAATCAACGTGCGGTGTGGGCGGGACGGGTCGCGCGGCGCGACGGCCTGTTCGATAACGGTGATGCGCTGGCCCTTGGCCATGGTCTCGATCGTATCGCCGGTTGCCGCGCGCGCTTTGTTGGCGACGGCCTGATCATATTGCGCCCGCAGATTGTCGTAGTCACGCTGCAACGTATCAAGTGCTATCGCATTGCCCGGCGTCGCCTCGATCGTGGTCTGCAGGGTTTGCATCTGGGCCGTGATCTGGGTTTTCTGTTCAGCCATATAGGCAAGCTGCCCGTCGATATCGGCCACTTGCACGTCATAGGCCGACATTGCACGACCCTGTGCATCAACCTGACCGGCCGATGACTGGCTTGCCACCACCTTTTCCAGCGCGGTAATTTGAGTTTGCAGCATCTTGACCTTGGGGTTTTCTGGCGAGAGCACTGTTAATTGCGCGGCCAGTTGATCATGCAGGGCACCCAATTTCTGCTGCTCGGGACTTTGTTGCTGGGGTGGAGTGGTTTGGGCATCGCCGCTGGCCTCATGTAGCCGCACCAGCCGCGTGCGGCGGTCGCGCAGTTCGGCCTCATCGCGCTGCAGCTGCAACAGTCGCTCTTGCGCTGCCGCCTGTTGGGTCCGGCGAAATTCCACACTATCAGGTAGCGCGTCCTTGTTGGCTTCCTTGAATTTTAGAATTCTGGCTCCGCGGATAGTCATCTCTTTATCGAGTCGGTCAACTTCCTGTTCAAAAAAGTCCAGCGTCTGACGGGCCGAACCAGTCCGCATTTCCACATCGGTTTTCAGAATCTGGGTGACAACGTCATTGGCTACCGACGCAGCAAGCGCCGCTGTCGGGGCCTCGAAACTGACGACGACCAGCGTAGCTTGACCGCGCGTATCGCCCCCTCCGGTGGTGACGATATTGATGCGCTTGCGTAGATCTTTAACCAATTCGTCGGCATCCATCGGCTGCGCGGGTCGACCTGGGATGGCATAAATCTGCAAGCGGTTGGCCATTTCGACCAGTGTATCTCTAGTCAGAATGCGCTGCTGGATGATCTGAAGTTGTTCGGTGGCCTGGGTTAGCACGGTCGATGCCGCCAGCGCGTCGGGGATCTGTTCGGATTCCACCACCAACGTAGCTTGGGCGATATAAACCGTCGGCAGATAGCGGGCCAGCGTGATGCCCACGCCAGAGATCACGACGGCCACAATGACAAACCAGTGCAGCCGACGCAGGAAAAGCGAAAGATAAAAGCGGAAATCCATCGGGTCAGTCGGCTTTCTGTGAATTGCGGTGCAGGACAAGCGGGGGCAGCACGTCGGGGCGGCGCGCGGCAAAGAACACACCGTCGTGCAGCACCTGCTGTACGGTGATGCGGTGAACGCGCTTGGCGCCCTTGCTGAAGGCGTAGACCAGCGACAGATCGGCAAGCTGGTTGACCAGCCGGGGGATGCCACCGGTGTTCGCATGGATCATGTCAGAGGCAGAAAGACTGAATACGACCTCTTTCGCCCCGGCCACCGCCATACGGTGCCGGATATAGCCACGTACGGTCGGGGCATCCATTGCCGAAATGTGAAAGGCCGCAGAAACGCGTTGCGCGAACTGGGTCAGATCGGCGCGGTGGATCGTATCGCGCAACTCTGGCTGGCCGACCAGCACCAGCTGCAACAACTCGTCCTTGTTGGAATTGATGTTGGTGAACATCCGCAGCTCTTCCAGACTTTCGCGCGACAAGTTCTGCGCCTCATCGAAAATCAGGATCACGCGTCGGCCGGCGGCATATTCGGAAATCAGATAGCTTTGGAACCGGCCGAACAGGTCGACATAAGTTTCCTGCGGGGTGGCCGGTTGCGCCAGCGCCAGCAGTACCCAGCGCAACAGTTCCCCGCGATCACCGTGGGCATTCGCGATCAGGCCGATCCGTACATCCGTGCCGACCGATTTCAACAGGTGATGCAGTAGCGTGGTCTTGCCCGAACCAACTTCGCCAGTGATCAGCGTGATTGGCGCCCGGGTCAGGATGCCGTACTCCAGAATCGAAAACGCGCGGGTGTGGACGGGCGACCAAAACAAAAAGCCCGGGTCGGGGACCAAGGAGAACGGGCGTTCGGTTAACCCGAAATAGCTGGTATAAATATCGAGCGTACTTGTCATGACTGCCCGGAAAACCTTGTCCGATCGTTTTTGTACCAAATTCCCTGGGCGGCTTCTACGCGACTTGCGTCGGCTTTATGCTGCTCAGGGCACTACCAAGTCAAATGACAGCCGCCCCAATACGCTGCCAATACAAGCGAATCGTCTCGTCAACAAGCGGGCAATCAGCCCTACGATTCGCCGCCCTCTTCCTGCGGTTGCACCTCCGAAAGTTCGTTCACTCGAATGGCAGTGTCGGTTGATCACCCTATGGAAACAATCCCCGCACGCCGCCTTTTTTTCGCCTCACTTTGTTTCAAAAGCTGCCATCACTCTCAAAAAACTCCGGATTTTCGTTGTCTGAATGGTTCAGAAAGCGTAATCAAGTCAGATACTCGGCAAGAATTAGTCTTTTGTGTGACGCGTTTCGAAGGTGGTAAGAGTTATGTCTGAGTTTGG
>JBDSXE010000358.1:0-5333 GCA_039926325.1 Paracoccaceae bacterium
CAGATGGTCACGAAGCTGGCCACGTCGGTGTCAGGCGGCAACGCGCCTGATCTTGTGTCATTCGACCTGATCTACATGCCCGACTTCATGAAGGCTGGTTTCCTGACCGATGTGACGGACCAACTGGCCGCCGACCCGCACTATGCGACTCATGTACAGGCGTACAAAGACATCGCCACATATGAGGGTAAAACCTACGGCGTCGGCTTTACGCCTGACGTTTCGGTGCTGGTCTGGAATAAGGATTTGTTCAAACAGGCCGGTCTTGATCCCGAAAAAGGCCCGACCACCATTCAGGAAATCGTCGATGACGCCCGCAAGGTTCATGCGCTAGGCAAGGACACCTACGGATTTTGGTTTTCCGGTGCCTGCCCCGGCTGCAATATCTTTGTGACCTCGCCGCTGATGGTCGCGGCCGGTTCCAAGATCCTGCCAAAGAACGGCACCGATGACGTGCTGACAGGCGATGGCGTCAAAACCGTGCTAGAGGCGTACAAGACCATGTGGGACGAAGGGTTGATCCCCGCCAACGCCGAAACGGATACCGGCGTCAATTTCGTCTCGGCGTTTGTTGGTGGCAATATCGGCATAGCGGGCACTGGCGGTTTCCTTATTTCCCTGATGAAACGTGAACATCCCGCCTTCAACTACGGCATGACCCTGCTGCCCGGCGTGACCGAGGGCCAGGTCTCTGGCTTTGTCGGCGGCGACGTGGTTGCAATCCCCGCCAAGGGCAAGAATGAGGCTGCGGCCCGTGAATTCCTGACCTGGGTGCTGTCGGACGAGGCGCAACTCGACGGGCTGGCCAAAAACTCTATCCTGACGACCCGCACCGACCTTGCCGACAACCAATACACCAAGGGGAACGAACCGGTGCTGATCACTGCCAAGGCGTTGGCGGCTGGCTACGTGCCGTGGGTGTTCCACTTTGCCGACATGGTGAACTCTGACTCGTCACCGTGGATCCAGATGCTGCAACAGGCGATCTTTGATGGTGACGTTGATGGCGCCATCACCGATGCCCGCGCCGCGATGCTGGAAATCGCCGCTCGCTAACGCAACACGGATGCGGCGCGTCCTGTGCCGCATCCATTCGCAACCCTGCCACGGCAGATCGGGAAACCTGACATGAGCAGACGGCGCAACAAATGGGTGGGTTTGGCATACATCGCCCCGGCCCTGCTGTTCGTCGCGGCCTTCGTGCTGTGGCCGTTGTGCCATCTGATCTGGCTGTCCTTCACCTCGCAAAGCCTGCTGGGAGGCGGCACATTCATCGGCTTTGACAACTATACTCGCGCGTTTGACGACAAAAGTTTCTGGCGGGCGATGGCCTTTACCCTGACGTACACCGCCTACATTACCCCGATCCTGCTGATCCTGAACCTGTCCCTTGCGCTGCTGACCGCCCGCAACACGCCCCTGCGCCGCCTGACGCGTACTGTCATCTTCCTGCCGGTCGTCATCGGCCTCGCCTCATCGTCGCTGCTTTGGTATTGGCTGTTCGATCAGCAAGTCGGCCTGTTCAACAAGCTGCTGGTTGATTTCGGCATTCTGGATGAACCAATGGTCTGGTTCCGCAAAGCCGCCAGCGCGCAGGTCGCAGTGACAATCTCGGTCGTGTGGAAAGTCGTCGGCTTTGGCATGATCCTGATGGTTGCCGGCATTCAGGCGATCAGCAACGACGTGATCGAGGCAAGCCGGATCGACGGCGCGTCCCCCCTGCTGCGCGCCCGCAGAATCATCATCCCGCTGGCGATGCGGTCGATCCTGCTGGCCACGTTGATCTCTGCAATCGGTTCCATGCTGGCGTTCGACCAGTTTTACCTGATGACCACGGGCGGCCCGCGCGGCCAAACTTTCACCACCGTTTACTGGATATTCCAAAGCAGTTTCATCCGCTTCGACCTTGGCTATGGATCGGCGCTTTCGGTGATCCTGATGGTCATCATCACCTCTGCCACCGCTGTGCAATTGTGGTTAACGCGCAAGGGGGCCAACGCATGACGATCGCCCTGCGCCCACGTCGCATCCGCCCCGCTGAATACCTGACCGCCGCGATCTGCGTCGCCATCATCACCCTCATGCTGTGGCCGCTGGTCATGTCCTTCCTTGCGTCGATCAAACCCCCGGACGAGGCGTCACGTCCGCCGCCGCACTACTTGCCGCAGAGCCTCAGCTTCGACAACTACTGGTCGATCATTACGTACCACGCGGGTCTGTTCGTCTATGTCTGGAACTCGCTTGCAGTCGCGGGCCTGACCATACTGTTCTGCCTGCTGTTGTCCGTTCCGGCTGGCTACGGCCTCGCCCGGTTCAACATCCCCGGGAAAGAGATCATCTTTCTGATCCTGCTTGCATCAATGATGTTGCCATTTCAGGCGTTGTTAGTGCCGCTTTATTTGTTGTTCTCTCACATCGGGCTGACCGCCAGCAAACTCGGGCTGGCCATCCTGCACACCATGTTGCAACTGCCGTTTTCCATCTACCTGATGCGTAATTCGTTCGAGGCGATACCGAAGGAAATGGAAGAGGCCGCCGTGGTCGATGGTGCCAGCAGCCTGTTCACCCTGCGCCGGGTTTTCCTGCCGCTTGTGCTACCCGGTATGGTCACGGTCGCCCTGTTCGCCTTTATTGCGTCGTGGAACGAATTTCTGGGCGCGCTGATCCTGATGAACGACGAAAAACAGTTCACCGTCCCGATCATGATGACCGGCGTTCGCACCGGCGATTTCGGTTCGGTCAACTGGGGTGGCCTGCAAGCGTCGGTAATCATCTCGATCCTGCCATGCCTGCTGATCTACGTGCTGCTCCAGCGCTACTACATCTCTGGTCTGCTATCGGGGGCGGTGAAATGACGCTGCGCCCGACCCCCACTATCCGCGATGTCGCCAGAGAGGCTGGCGTGTCGATCGGCACCGTATCCAAGGCGCTGAACAAAACCGGCGCCATCGCCGCCGAAACCCGTGCCCGCGTGATAGAGGTTGCGGTACGTCTGCAATTTCGTCCCAACACGCTGGCGAAAAGCCTGCATTCCGGCCTGTCAGGCTCGATTGGCCTGATATCCAACGACAGCTTCGGCCGATTTACCATGCCGATCATGGAGGGCCTGGAACGCGTTCTGGCCCCGCAAGGCATTGGCGTTTTCATGTGCAACGCCACCGACGATCCGGCGCGTGAACTCGCGCATGTCGAACAATTGATGGCCAAGCAGATCGACGGCATCGTCGTCACTGCCCGCCGCTCTGACCGTCGTCCATCGGTCCACCTGGAAGGCTTGGGCGTTCCCGTCATCTACGTTTTTGCCCACTCCGGCGACCCCGATGCGCTGACCCTTCTGCCCGACGACAAGGGCGGCGCGGAGCTGGCCGTCAATCACCTGATCCAGATCGGTCGCCGCCGCATCGCCCACGTCACCGGCCCCGAACACTTCGAAGCTGTCCGGTTGCGCGGTGCTGGCTATCTGAACGCACTTGCCGCTGCCAATTTCGGCCCGCTGGAAACCCTCAACGGCAAATGGTCAGAGGCTTGGGGCCGTGACGCAATTGCCCGCCTCTACGGTCCCGGCAAATCCAACCCCGACGCGCTGTTCTGCGGCAACGACCTGATTGCCCGTGGTGCTGCCGATGCCTTGCGCGAAATGGGCCGATTAGTGCCACAAGACGTCGCCATTGTCGGCTTCGACAACTGGGCCGTCATGGCCGAGGCATCACGCCCACCTCTGACCTCTGTCGACATGAACCTGTCGGAACTTGGCGCCGAAGCCGGGCTGTGCATGGCTGCGATGATCGGCGGCAAAGTTGAACACGGACAGCGCCTGCTGCCTTGCACCCTCATCACCAGAGCCTCGACTTTGGGGTACTAAAGGAGAATACCGTTGCGGAAATATGCGTCAGTCACCTTCAGCGATGTAAAAATCACCGGCGCGTTCTGGTCTGAACGTCTGGAAACCGTCCTGACCCGCACCATTCCCAGCCAGCACGACCAGCTTGTCTCGCATGGTATTCTGGAAAGCCTGACACTGCCGCAGCCCGTCCCGTCGCTTCGCATCCCCCGCAATCGCCACAACTTCACCACCCAGATTTTCTGGGATTCGGATGTCGGCAAATGGATTGAGGCCGCCAGCTACGCCTTATCCCATCGCCGCGACCCCGCCATCGAATTGCAGATCGAGGCTATCATCGACGATCTGGAAAAGGCCCAAGCCCCTGACGGCTATCTGAACTGCTGGTATCTGGAACGCGAACCGCAAAACCGCTGGACCAACCTGCGTGACAACCACGAGCTATATAATGCCGGCCATATGCTGGAGGGTGCGGTCGCCTATTTCCACGCGACCGGGCGCGATCGACACATGAAGATAATGATGCGCTACATGGACCATATCGCTGATACGTTCGGCCCCAACCCCGGTCAGAGGCGCGGCTATTGCGGACATCAGGAAATTGAACTGGCGCTGATCAAGCTGTTCCACGCCACTGGCATCCGCAAATACCTGGATCTTTCGACCTACTTCATCAATGAGCGCGGGCAACAGCCGCATTACTTTGACATTGAACGCGAAGCGCGTGGTGAGCCGCCGGAAAGTTTCCTGCAAGGCACCTACGAATACAGTCAAAGCCATGTGCCGGTCCGTAAGCAAACCAAGGTGGTCGGCCATGCTGTCCGCGCCATGTACATGTACACCGCAATGGCCGACCTCGCCGCCGAACATGGTGACGCTGGCCTCAAGAGCGCCTGCGAAACCCTATGGGCCGATGTGACCCGCACCCGGATGTATGTGACGGGCGGTTTTGGACCCTCGGCCAGCAACGAGGGTTTCACCAAGGATTATGACCTGCCTAACGATACCGCCTATGCCGAAACCTGCGCCTCGGTGGCAATGGTATTCTGGGCGGCGCGGATGCTGAACCTCGATCTTGACGGCCAGTATGCCGATATTCTGGAACAGGCTTTGTACAATACCTCTCTGGCGGGCCTCAGCCGCGACGGCACCCAGTATTTCTACGACAACAAACTGGAAAGCGACGGGTCGCATCGGCGGTGGGATTGGCATCCCTGTCCCTGCTGCACGATGAACGTGGCTCGCCTAGTCGCCTCGGTCGCGGGCTACTTCTACTCTGCAGCCGACACCGAAGTCGCCGTGCATCTGTATGGCGGTGCGACCACGACGCTTCCGGTCGCGGGCGGTAGCGTTACCCTTACCGAAACTTCAAATTACCCTTGGTCTGGCGATGTTAGTCTCATATTGCATCCCGAAGGCACGCGCGATTTCACCCTCGCTCTCCGCATTCCCGGTTGGGCGAAAGGTGCCACTGCCAACGTCAACGGCGTGC
>JBDSXE010000359.1:0-6651 GCA_039926325.1 Paracoccaceae bacterium
CCTACGGGCTGCCACTTTCCCTACGCGCGCTTGCGGTCTGCGTCAGCGCCGTGGAACAGGGTTCGGCCCCTGCCAGCGCGCTTGGCGGCATATAGCGCCGTGTCAGCATCCAGTTGCATCCGGTCCACCACCGGCTTCTCGTACAGCGTTGAAACTGTCAGCCCGATTGATGCAGAAATCCGGCAAATCTGGCTTTCAAACGCCATCGGTTGCGTCAGCACCTCGATGATCCGCCGCGCGATCATCTCCAGCTTGTCAGCGTCGGTCAGGCCGGGGAACGCCACCACGAATTCATCGCCACCAACGCGCGCCACGGTGTCATGGGCGCGGGTCTCATTCTGCAACACCTCGCCCACCCGGCGCAGAACGTGGTCGCCAGCCGCGTGGCCAAAGCCGTCGTTGATCGCCTTGAAGTAATCAAGGTCGATATGCATCAGCCCGAACGGCGTGTCGGTTCGGACCAGCTGGTCCAGCACCGTAGACAGTGCCCGCCGGTTCCGCAGGCCCGTCAGCGTGTCGGTCAGCGCCTGCACCTCTGCCATCTGCTTGTCGCCCTGCAACCGCTGCGCCAGACCGCGCAACGCCTCCATCGCGGCGGTTTTGGCCTCGACCAGATACATCATTTCGACGGCCAGATCGGTCGGGGCGAAATCGCCGTCGGTCAGGGCATAGGTCCGCACCGCGTCGATAACCCCGATCCCGAACGACAGGTTGATCAGCATCCCGGCACCAGCCGCCAATTCCTCTGCCATGCCGCGAAAGGACAGCGTCCGTCCGGTCAGATGCAGCGACAGGTACAGCTTCTGGCCGACATGCGCCCGCAATGCCGCCATCGTGGTCAATCCCGATGGGCGGCGCAGTTCAAAGGTTTCAAACAGGCCGCGCCCGATCAGGTCTTGCCCGTCTGGCAAATTGTCCAACAGCTTGGCCAGGGTAGAGCCGCAGCCGATGATCCGCCCATCTGCCGCCAGCCGCAGGTGCATCGGCATCATGCGGTTCAGCGCTTCGGTGGTCATCGCAAATGATTTTGGCGTAGCTTTGGCCATTCAATGCCCCGCAATGCCCAGACTGAACGGACGGGCCGGAGTGAACGCCTGATCGGCAATCTGGATCGAAATCGCCTCGCCTCCGCCACTTGCGCCCAGATGATCCAGAATCACCAACGCGCCGTAATCATCGGCCATCGCGCGCAACAGCCCCAGCACGATATGCCCCACCCCCTGCAATGGCCCCACACAGCGCAGCGTGAACAATCCCGTACCGTGATCGACCAGTTCAAGGTCCGGCAGATCAAGATCCGACAGCACCAGTCGCCCCCGTTCTGGCAATTCCTCCAGCGAATTCAGGAAGTCCGCGAAATTGACACCGCTGAACCGTAGCAGGCGACGCAAGGAGGTCGGGTTGTTCTGGCTGACGATGTAGGTACCCAAATCCTCCAAAAGCGCCTCGCGCTTTCGTTTCAATACCGTGACGGCGGCGGTGATGACCTGTTCGGTCAGCGCGTCGTCATAAGTCAGCATCGATTCGAAACTGGCAAAGCCAAGCGCCGCCTCGCGCGCCACGGCATCCCAGGCTGGTGGGCCATAAGTGTCGCGCAGAAAGGATTGCAGCGATTTGTTGATCAGCCCGTGCATTGTCGACCGCGCATGTAAACTGACCCCACCTTTGACGAACACCCGAATCGTACCGCCCAAGTGTTAACAAACCCCTACTTGAATTTATCGCTCAAGGCGCAAAGGTCAACCCGACGTCACCTTTAGGTTGCAATTGGTTAAGCGGCACCGCCGTCAGCGGTGGCATCGCTTTTTGCAACCCTGCAATCAGCGCGGCCCCGCGGTCGAACTCTGGCATTGCGCCGTTGTAAGAGGTGAGGGACCGCCGCTGCAAATCGCCATCCACAACTGCAAACCCTTCGGTCGTCATGTAGCCGTCGCCGCTGCGCGCGATCAGCATGGCCTCATCACCCGGATTTGCGGGCAGGAAATCGGCGACTACCAGCACGCAACCCGGCTCGCCCGTTGGTAAAAACGCCGCGCAATCCTGTTGCCAGCCTTGCAAATCCGACAGCGCAACGCCCGCAAAAATCTTGTCCCGCAGCATCGCCGCTTGCGGAGTGTCGGGCTGCAAGGGCAGCGCCGCAACCAGCGCGGTGCGAACCACGGCTGGATCAGCCGGCGCGTCCGGCGTGGCCGTCCCCATCACTGCCAGCTTTGCGGCAAGCGCACCATTGCCCGCCGCCGCAAGTTCCTTCAACCGCGCCAACGCGGCTGCTCCGGGCCGTCCCCAATCCCCGAAACTGTACACGTCGATGTCGGCCACGCTGGTGCGGCCATCCTCGATTCGCGCCAACTGGCTGCGGGCAGAGATTGCCTCGGGGTTCAACAATGGGGTCAGCCACAGTGCCGCCACCACCATCAGCACCAGCGACATCAGCGTGTTGGCCTGCCGGATATGCTCCATCCAGTCCGCGCCACGCAAAATCGCGGCGATGTACAGCAGCGCATAGCCGACAGCGATCACCGCGAACGTCGCCGCCAACAGCCGGTCCGGTGTCCAGCCATGCGCCGTATATCGCAGCCAGATCGCCCACACGGCCAGTCCCGACGGCACCACAGTCAACACGGCCAGCGCCTGCGAGGCGCGCTGCATCAGGACCGATTGCGTCGCGGCCAGATCATCCTGATCGACCGCCGCCGTTACCAAAGTTGCTGCAGAGACCGTCATGGTCAGCAGCACCGCCGCAACCGAGATGCCGCCAAACAACCCCTCCAGCCCACGGAACGGCAGGGCGGCGATGAAAACCGCCATCACCACCAGCACCACCGGTACCAGTATCCGCAACAGCCGCAACACCAGATAGGGCGTCACCTTGTCCGACAGTTCCAGAACCACCGCCAGCGCAAGGCCCAGCACCGCGCCAGTGATCACCCACGGGACCACTGCGTATTCCAGCGTGTTGCCGATGATCGTGATGCCCACCAGACCCAGCAACGCGTCCGACAGAAAGATCACGCCCCAGACCAGCCCGGTAAAGATCACGGCAATAGACCCGCGCATGAAAATGCCCCAGGCTTCAGTGAACAGCCTGGGGTAATCTCGCCAGCTGGTCTGGCCCTCGGCAATCAGGAACGGCCAGGGCAGCAGGCACAGGATCCCGACGGAAATGACCGGAAACGGGGCCGTCACGATGTCATGGGGTCCATCAAAGCGCAGTCCGGCCCAACTGAACAGCAGCGCCACGACCGCTGCAACCGCCGCCGCGCAGATCGCCGCGCGCGGCAATTCCAGCGGCCCGGTCATCGCCAGCAGCCCACCAAAGAACGTGCCCGCAAACAGCGCAACGCCCAGCGCGGCCCGACCGTCCAGCCACCCCCGCTCTATCCCGACGGCCAGTAAATATAGGCTCGCCCCCGCCAAAACCCCGATCAGCGCCATTACCAGCCGTTGCCGCGCCATCCCGAACTTCCCCCAGTTTTGAGGTAGATTAGAGGGTTTCAGGGGCGCAGGGTTAGCCCTAAATCACGCGCCAATCACTCCCTGCCAGTCATTCTTCGCTCCCCCCAATCGAAGATTGGCCGACTGGGGCCGATGAGTAGCCCGCAAGAAAACCCATTAAATTGAGGTTAATGCAGCCCTACAACCCCTTGCAAGCAAACGATTTCCCACTTCGTCCAGATATGGACGCCCTAAAAATCCGTCGGTGCCCCACCCTCTTGTTTCCGCCGCGCCACGAACTGCCGCAGTTCTTCCTGATGGTCGCCATTCATGGCGGGCGCTTCAAACTCCGCCATGATCTGCTTGTAAATCCCATGCGCCCGTTCCGCCGTCCAGACCGAACCATTGATCTGCCACGCCTCATAATTCCGCCAGTCCGCCAGAAAAGGTGCATAAAACGCGGTCTGATAGCGATCCTGAGTATGCTGGCAACCAAAGTAATGCCCGCCCGGCCCAACCTCCCGGATCGCATCAATCGCGATGTCATCCTCGGTCGTCGCATAAGTCGCCGCTTCGAAATACCGCTGGATCATCTGCAAGACTTCGCAGTCCATGATGAACTTCTCAGGGCTGGCAATCAGCCCGCCCTCCAGCCAGCCAGCCGCATGATAGACCATGTTCGTCCGGCTCTGCACCGCAGCCCACAAGCTGTTCGAGGTTTCCCACATCGCCTGCCCATCCGGCACGTTTGCCGCACAAACCCCCGACGACCGCAGCGGCAGTTTATAGTGCCGCACCAGCTGCCCCGTCATCTGCGTGGCCCGCATATACTCCGGCGTCCCGAATGCGGGCGCACCGGATTTCATGTCGACGTTTGACGTGAACGTCCCCAGCGCCACCGGACAGCCCGGATTGATATATTGCAGCAGCGCCACCGCCGCCAACCCCTCTGCCAAGGACAGCGTCACCGCCCCCGCCATCGTCACCGGCGCCATTGCCCCCGCCAACGTGAACGGCGTCACGATCACCGGCTGTCCCCGACGCGCCAGCCGCATCGCCCCGTCCAACATCGGATAGTCGTGCTTCAACGGCGAGACCGAGTTGATGTTGGTGTACATCCGCGGCTTGGCCCGAAACTCCTCCTCCGACAGCCCGCCCGCGATCCGGGTCATCTCCATGACATCCTCGACCCGTTCCGCCCCCAGCGAATAGGCGTGCACGACCTTGTCCGTCAGCGTCAGCTTTTCATACAGGCAGTCCAGATGGCGGACCGACGGATGGATATCCACCGGCTCAACCGGATAGCCACCCGCAATGTGGATGCAGTTAAAATACTGCGTCAGCTTCATGAAGTCCTTGAACATCTCGAACGTGCCAGAGCGTTTGCCATGCTCCATATCCCACGAACTTGGCGGCGAGGATACGTTCACGAACAGCATATGCTTGCCGCCCATGATCAGTTCGCGGTCAGGGTTGCGCGGCGTCATGGTGAAGGTTTCGGGCGCTGTCGCCAGCATCTCCATCACGAAATCCTCATCCATGCGGATGTTCGTGCCATCGACCTTGCAGCCAGCTTTTTTAAGGATGCCCACCGCTTCCGGGTTCAGAAACTCGATCCCAATGTCTTTCAGAATCCGCATGGTGCCGCGATGGATCGCCTGCACGCCGTCGGCGTCCAGCGGTTCTGTCGGGCGATCGGGGTTGACCGGAATGCGCCACGGCATCTGGTCAATGACCGAAGTTCCGGCCCGCACCTTGTTGCCTGCCCTGCCCCCTGCCCGCTTCCGCTTGGTTGCATCGTCGCTCATCAGGGAACTCCTTTTCCGCAGCCGGAACAGTCAAACCGGCGTTTCGCATAAGGATGAACGAAAGCGTTGGGCCACGCGCACTCCGTTCCCGACGAAATAGCGTCGTTTTTCGCGTGTAGTCGGATCAGGCGATCTGAAGCCCGTCAATCCACGCCCCAAGGTGAGAGATGTCGGCCAGCACGACATCGGCATGGGGGGCAAGTTCGTCGGCCGTCGCCACGCCAGTCAGCACCGCCACCGCGTGCATTCCAGCGGCGCGACCGGCATCAAGATCGTGCTTGCTGTCACCGACCATCGCGACGCGCGCAGGGGTCAGGTTGAACTGTCGTGCAAAAGCATTCAATTGCCCCGGCGCGGGCTTGCCACCCCAGCCGGAATCGCAACCGACGACGAAATCGAACAGGTCCAGCACCCCGGCACGGTCTAGATGAGTGCGGGCGGGCAGTTCAGTGTCATTGGTCGCAAGCCCAAGGGTCAGATTGCGCGCCTTCAACGCTTGCAGAACCGGACGCAGGGCGACGGCGGGCTGCATCGGCGCATTTGCAGACAGCGCGTTCATCCTGTCATTCAGATCGGCCAAATTGATCCCCGTCAGGCTCGGGTGCAGGATCACGGCAATTTCCGGGGTGGTGTGGCTGATGACGGGGCTATCCTTGGCAAAGCTGCGGGTAAATTGATCGTACCCAAGCACGCGGCCCAATTCCCGCGCATGTGCCGGACTGGTCGCCAGTTCGTCCAGCAGGCTCATCGTCCACGCGCCCCAACTGGCGCGAAAATCAAACAGCGTGCCGTCTTTGTCGAAAATTATCGCGTCAATCATGGGTCAGGTCCAATGCCAGGGAGTGCCACCGGGCAGCGCCATGCGGGCTTGCATCGGGGCGGTATAGGGTAGCCCGCGCGTGTCACAAAACGCGATGACAAGCGCATCTTCGGTCAGCAGGAAATCCAGCACGGTCGCCAGAAAGGCCGGTTTGGTGATGTTGCGGACCAGATCAGACGGCGCAGCCCCCGTCATCGCCATGAAAGCGTTAAGCCTGTCGCTGTCCTCGGCCACCCACGAAAGCGCCTGCGCGGCCAGTCTTTCGGCTGATTCCTGCCCATTGGTCGTGCCGTTAGGGGTCTTTTGCACCGTTATCCCTCAAAATTTGCCGAATTGTTTAGGCGGTCGGAAAGGTTTTCTTAACCACTTACCGCGAAACTTGGTGATAACAGTTTTAACGAGCGGCAGGCCAGAACGGTATGATCGGCAAAATCCTCATCGCAGATGGTGTGTCGACAAACCGCATCGTCTTCAAGGTCAAATTGACCGCGGCGGGCTATCAGACCGTCATGGCGACAGACGGCGCAAGCTGCGTTCGTCTGGCGATTTCGGACAAACCTGACATCATCCTTCTGGACCTGTTCCTGC
>JBDSXE010000360.1:0-3666 GCA_039926325.1 Paracoccaceae bacterium
GGCATCTGCAGCGGTTGTCGCCGGGCGATGGAGTGGGCTTTCCGGCAGGGACCGGGCAGGCGCATACATTCATCAACAACACCGAAGCTGAGGTGGAGTTGCTGGTTGTCGGTGAGACGTCAAAGCCGGAAAACCGCATCGTCTATCCGTTGAACGCGGAGCGAAGGCCGCTGCTGGACGACTGGTGGGAAGATGCCCCCGCCCGTAAACTGGGGCCGCACGACGGGTTGAGCGACAAATGGCGGGACGAGAAGGCCCGCTGATCCCCGTTAGCTGGCGCGTTCCTGTGCGACGATCTGCCTCATCCCGTCTTCCGGGACGTAGCCGCGCAGCATGGTCTGGTCGATCACAAAGGTTGGGGTGCCTGTGATGTTCAGCTTGTCCGCCAACGCGTGATTGTCAGCGATGATCGCGGTAACTTTGGCGTCGCCCATCATCGCAAGGACAGGTTTCGGGTCGAAGCCCATTGTCGTGGCCAATCGAGCCAGCGTTTCGGCATCGGGCGCGCCACGCAGAGTGATCAGCGCGTCATGGACCTTGGCGTAAGCGTCGTCGCCGTGCAGCAGTTTGACCGCGATGGCAAAGCGCGCCGACGCGACCGAATCGTCGCCAAGGATGGGATATTCCTTGACCACGAAGCGGATGTTGCCGTCGGATTTAACAAGGTCGGCCACTTCGGAATAGGATTTCCGGCAATAGGTGCAGCGGTAATCCATGAACTCGACCACGGTGATGTTGCCGTCAGGGTTGCCGCCAACCCAGCTTGCCGGGTCTTTGAAGATGACGTCGGCGTTGTCGGACAGCATCTGCTTGTCATGATCGGCTGCGGTCTTGTCTTGGCGGTTTTGCAGAACTTGCATCGCCTCCATCAGCACCTCTGGGTTTTCAAGCAGGTATTGCTTGACCTCGTCCCGGAAGGCGGTGCGTTCGGCGTCGGTCATGGCACCCAAGCCACCTGCGAGGGCGGTGGTGGCCAAAAGGGCGAATGCGGTGGTCAGGGTGATCAGGCTGCGGCGCATCGTTTTCCTCGGTCGTGTGGCGTGGCTTGACGTTGTGGCCTCGCGGGGGACTATGGGCGCAACAATGGGGCAGGGCGATGGATAGATCAAGCCGGGGTCAGGTTGATCCCTTCATCGTGATGGATGTAGTGGCCGCTGCCGCACGTCTGGAAGCGGCGGGAAGGCACATAATTCACATGGAGGTGGGCCAGCCCGGGACGCCTGCACCGTTGGGGGCAAGGGCGGCGCTGGTACGGGAACTGGAGGCATCGCCGCTTGGCTACACGGTGTCCCTGGGAATTCCCGCGCTGCGGGCGGGCATCGCGGGGCTTTACCGGCGTTGGTATGGGCTGGAGTTGAACCCTGACCGAGTTGTGGTGACGGCGGGATCATCTGGGGCGTTCTTGCTAGCGTTCACGGCACTGTTCGATGCGGGCGACCGGGTGGGAATGGGCGAGCCGGGCTACCCCAGCTATCGGCAAATTCTGAAGGCGTTGAGTTTGGTGCCGGTCGGCGTGCAGACCCGGCTGGAGAACCGGTTGCAACTGGTGCCTGCCGATCTGGAGCGAGTGGATTTGCGGGGGTTGATTGTCGCCTCGCCGGGGAATCCCTCTGGCACGATGCTGTCACGCGCGGCCTTGGGGAATTTGATCGGTTACGCAGATCAGCGCGGCATCCAGTTTGTGTCGGACGAGATTTACCACGGGCTGCACTATGGCGCGCGGGCGGTGTCGGCAATGGAGATCAGCGATGATATCTATGTGGTGAACTCATTCTCCAAGTATTTCAGCATGACTGGCTGGCGGGTCGGCTGGATGGTCGTGCCGGAGGACCACATTCGCACGGTCGAGCGGCTGGCGCAGAACATGTTCATCTGCGCGCCGCATGCGGCGCAGGTGGTGGCATTGGCGGCGCTGGACTGCGTGGACGAGCTGGAGGGTAATCGGGCGACCTATGCCGAGAACCGGCGCCTGATGCTGGAGGGCTTGCCAAGGGCGGGATTCACCAAGATTGCTCCGCCGGATGGGGCGTTTTATGTCTATGCGGATGTGGCAGAGTACACCGAGGACAGCGTTGAATTTGCGGCGGAATTGCTGCGTGATGCCGGGGTGGCGGTTACGCCGGGGCTGGACTTTGACCCATTGCGCGGGCGGCAGACCTTGCGGTTTTCGTATGCGCGGGCGACGGCGGATATCGTCGAGGGGTTGCGTCGGCTGGAAGGGTACATGGCGGTGCGTTCGCGGCCAAACAGAGCCTCCGGCGGGGATATTTAGGGACAGATAATGGGGTATGGACGCGTTTGGGTTGCGGTGCTGATGGTTCTGGCGGGGATGCATTCGGCAGACGCGCAGGATTTGTCGGCTTTGGCGCATTTTGACCCCGTGACATCTCATGTCAGCGATCAGGGCGGTGGGGTTGATGTGGTCCTGTCGATCAGTCAGCCCGTCCCGTGGCGAGTGCGGGTGCTGGATCAGCCGCCGCGTCTGGTGCTGGATTTCCGCGAGGTGGACTGGGCCGGACTGCACACCATGCCCAACAAATCCAAGACGGTGACGGGTTTGCGGGCCGGAGTTTTCAGGCCGGGGTGGTCACGTCTGGTGATGGACCTGAACGGGCCAATGCTGGTGGCGCAAGCCGCTATGGTGACAGAGGGTAAGCCGGCGGTTCATCTGATGTTGGCACCGGCCAGTCCGGCGGATTTTGCCGCCAAGGCCGCCGAGCCGGAGCCGCAGGGGTGGGCGCTGCCGATGGCCGCCGCGCTGAAACCGGTGCCGCCGCGGGGCCGCGGCCCGTTGATCGTAGTGTTGGACCCGGGGCATGGCGGCATTGATCCGGGGGCGGAACGTGACGGCCAAAGCGAGGCCAAGCTGATGATAGTCTTTGCGCGGGAGTTGAAAGAGGTGCTGCTGCGCGACGGCGGATTTCAGGTGGTGCTGACGCGGGAAGAGGATGAGTTTGTACCGCTGGAAACCCGCATTTCCGTAGCACATCAGGCGGGGGCGCAGGTGTTTCTGGCGCTGCACGCCGATGCCTTGGCCGAGGGTGAGGCGATGGGTGCCACGATCTATTCGCTGTCCGATGAGGCGAGCGATGAGGCCTCTGCCACGCTGGCCGAACGGCACAATCGCGATGATCTACTGGCAGGCGTGGATCTGAAGCAGCAAGATGATCTGGTGGCGACCGTGCTGATGGACATGGCGCGGACCGAAACCCAACCAAGGACGGCGCGACTGGCGGATAATCTGGTCGCCGCGATTCAGGGGGCGGGGATCAAGATGCACCGGCATCCGCATCAGGAGGCCAGCTTTTCCGTGCTGAAATCACCCGATATTCCGTCGTTGCTGATCGAGTTGGGGTTCCTGTCGTCGGCCAATGATCTGGCGCGGTTGGAGGATGCCGACTGGCGGATGAAGATGGCGCTGGCGATCCGGGAAGGTTTGAAGAATTGGGCGGTGGATGATGCCGCGCGTGCCGGAACTGCGCCGTGAAGCGAGGTTGCGCCGGGTTACACGGCATCGTTTTGACCTTTGCCGCGCGCTCCGTGTATAAGGTGGCCCAAGCAAAGGGGCGCTGCGCGTGCTAAGATTCATAGGGTCGTTTTTCGGGGCCATCTTTACGATGGTGACGAGGGGTTTGCTGTTCGCCGCCCTGACCGTTGGCGGCGTTT
>JBDSXE010000361.1:0-3310 GCA_039926325.1 Paracoccaceae bacterium
CCCTAAGCCCACCTCGCCCAACAACTTGACGCCCGCTTCGGACAGGTCCTTGAAATCCTGCTCGACCATTCCATGCTCGATCACCGGGGCGCCGGCATGAACCTTGACACCCGAAGGCCGGAAATTCTCGTACCAGCGCTGTGACGCAATCGCCATCGCTTTAAGCCCGACAATGTCTTTCGGGCGGCCCGGCATATGTACTTCACCCGCCGAAATCATCGTGGTGACGCCGCCATGCAAGGTGCTGTCGATCCAGTTCAGCTGCTGCTGACGCGGCGTGTAATCGCCCACCACCGGATGCACATGGCTGTCGATCAGGCCGGGCGCCAGCGTGCAGCCGTGCGCGTCGATGATCAGGGTGGCGTCGTCGGTATCCAGATCCCTCTCACGGCCCCAGGCGGTGATCTTGCCATTGACCGCCACCAGACAATCCGCCTCGTAAATCGGCTGCTCCAGCTTGCCAGACAGCATCAACCCGATGTTTCGGATCACCAATTTGGTCGTTTCGTGTTCCATGAGGCACTCCCTGATCGTTTGTATGCTAACATGAACTGCACTTTGATCAAGGGGCAGCTTTGGCCAAGCCCGCCACAGTCGGCCAAACTTCTTCTTGACGCAAATTTGTTTGTATACTAACAAATATCCATCGCCATTCCAAAGGGGTTTCGTATGGACGCCGCCGCTTCCGCCCTGTCTGACGGGTTTGCCGTCCCCGCAGGCGTCTTTGCCCAAGCCGTCACGCAAGTGGACCATTTCACCGACCGCCTGTTCCGCTTTCGCGTGACGCGCCCTGCCAGTTTCCGGTTCCGTTCGGGTGAATTCGTGATGATCGGATTGTCCAACGCTGAAAAGCCGGCGTTCCGCGCCTATCCCATCGCCAGCCCATCCTGGAATGACGAGATCGAGTTCTATTCGATCAAGGTGCCGGACGGGCCATTGCACGAATTAAAAAGCCGACCGGAACGCTGGTCAATGATGCGCTGCTGCCCGGCAAGCGGCTGTATATGTTTGCCACCGGCACCGCGACTGCCCCCTTTGCCAGTCTGATCCGCGACCCCGAAAACTATGAAAAGTTTGACACCCTGATCCTGTGCCATAACTGCCGCGAAGCTGGCGAGTTGACCTATGGCAAGGCTTTGGTGGCGTCGCTGCAGGGTGATCCGATTATGGGCGAACTGGCCCATAACTTGATCCACTACACCACCACCACGCGCGAGCAGTATCCAAGGCGCGGGCGGCAAACCGATCTGATGGCCTCGGGTCAACTTTTCACCGATCTCGGTGTGCCGCCGATAAAGCCGGACCACGACCGCGGTATGACCTGCGGTGCGATGGCGATGCTGTGCGACACCAAGGCCGCACTAGAAGGCTTCGGGTTAGATGAAGGCTCCAACAACAAGCCCGGTACTTTTGTGGTAGAACGTGCCTTCGTCGATTGACCGCCAATCCCAATGCGGATTGCATTTGACAGATTGCAATTGCCAGATTGCGTTTGACAGCCGGGGCCGCTTGGGTTTCTTATTCGTATACAAACGAATTGCCGGCCAAGTTGCCAGCATGGAGTCGTGATGGCCTACATCGCTGCGAAATCCCTCGACGAAGCATTTCGGGTCCTTGCCGGTGCCGAAGTTGCCGTCATCGCGGGCGGAACTGACTGGTTTCCGCAGGCTGGTGATTGTTTGACCACAAAATCCCTGCTGGACGTGAATGACCTGCCCGGCTTTCGGGGGATTTCGCAAACCGATACCGGCTGGCGCATCGGCGCGGCGACCCGGTGGTGCGACATTTCCGCCGCCGACCTGCCGCTTTGCTTTGACGGGTTGAAAGCGGCGGCACGAGAGGTCGGGTCCGTCCAAATCCAGAACACCGGCACGGTTGCGGGCAATCTCTGCAATGCCTCGCCCGCAGCCGATGGTGTACCACCCTTGCTGACGCTGAACGCTCAGGTGGAACTTGTCTCGCAGAACGGCCGCCGGATCCTGCCGCTGGCCAATTTCATCACCGGTGTGCGCCGCACGGCACTGATGCCGGGCGAACTGGTTTCAGCAATCCTAATCCCTGATCCCGGCCCGGATGTACAAAGCGGATTTCTCAAACTTGGAAGCCGCAAGTATCTGGTGATCAGCATCGCAATGGTGGCCGTGCTGATCCGCAGCCAAGCAGGGCGAATTGCCGACGCTCGCGTGGCCGCAGGCGCCTGTTCGCCGGTCGCTATCCGGTTGCCCTTGCTCGAACAGGCCCTGATCGGGCACAGCCTTACGGCACCGCTTCCGCCGATTGATCCGGTGTGGCTGGCCGGGCTGTCCCCAATCGCTGACCTGCGCGGTTCCGCCGACTATCGCGCCGAGGTTGTGGCCCGAATGGTCGAGCGACTGCTGCAGCAGGTGATCAAGTCAGGAGAACGGGCCGATGTATGACAACACGGACGCCGTCAGCTTTCAGTTGAACGGCCAGACAGTTAATGTTGCGCCCGAAGTGGGAGAGCGGTTGTCCCACTCGTTGCGCGAACGTCTGAACGCACGCGAGGTCAAGATCGGTTGCAATGCCGGGGATTGCGGGGCCTGCACCGTACTGCTGGATGGCGCACCGGTCTGCGCCTGTCTGGTGCCAACCCACCGCGCTGCGGGCTGCAATGTGGAAACTGTGGCCGACCTAGCGGCGCGCGATCCGATTGGCCACGCGTTGAGCGAAAGCTTTCAGGATCATCAGGCCGCGCAATGTGGTATCTGCACGCCCGGGATGATGGTGGCCGCGACCGCCCTACTGCGCGCCGTGCCGCAACCCTCGGCGGTACAGGTTCAGGATGCGTTGGGCGGCGTTCTGTGCCGCTGCACCGGCTATCGCAAAATCATCGACGCGGTGGTCGCCGCAGGACACAGGATGGCACCGTTGCTGGGGTCAGGCGACGTTGGCAGCGCGATGCGGCGGGTTGACGGGCTTGCCAAGGTTGCAGGAACGGAGGCTTTTGGCGATGATGTTGCCCCGCCAGACGCATTGGTGGTCCATGTCATCCGCAGCCCGTTTCCCCGCGCCAGATTCAACTTTGGCGATCTGACGGCTTATCTTGCCGCCAACCCGGACTTTGCCACCATCCTGACGGCTGCTGATGTGCCGGGCCGCAACGCCTTCGGGGTGATCCCGGCCTATGTCGATCAGCCTGTCTTTGCCGAGGTTGAAACCCGCCATCGGGGCGAGGCCATAGCCGCCGTTGTCGGTTCCGCAGCCGCGATGACGCGGTTTGATCCCGCCGATTTCCCGGTGATATGGCAGCAATTAAGCGCCGCCGAAACCGTGGCCGCCGCTTTGGCAC
>JBDSXE010000362.1:0-3688 GCA_039926325.1 Paracoccaceae bacterium
CCGTGATCAACGAGGGTCGGCTGTCGAAACCGATGCCGGTGGCGGAGGCGAAGATCGAGGAGATCGGCCTGCTGATGGGCGGCATTCATGGGGAGACGACCCATGCGGCTTAAGCTGGAAAAACGCCGCGAGCCTAGCATGGTGATGCTGGTGGCGACGCCGATCGCGTCGGTCATCCTGACGATGATCATCGGCGTCGTGGTGTTCGATCTGATGGGGATCAACGGGTTTCAGGCGGTGAAGGATATCTTCCTGACGCCGATCCTAGCCAGCTACAAATGGCAGGATGTGGCCGTCAAGGCCGCGCCGCTGGTGATCATCGCGCTGGGGCTGTCGCTGGGCAACCGGGCGCAGGTCTGGAACATCGGGGCGGAGGGGCAGTATATCATCGGCGCGCTGTGTGCGGCGGGCGTCGCGATTGCATTTGGTCAGACCGGTGGATTTTTCGTGGTCGTGCTGATGATCGCGGCCAGCATCATTGGCGGCGCAGCCTGGGCCGCTATTCCGGCGATGCTGCGGACGCGGTATTCGGTGAACGAAATCCTGTCCAGTCTGATGCTGACGTATGTGGCGGCGCAGGTGCTGGGATATCTGATCGGCGGGCCGTGGAAAGACCCGAATGGCCGCAACTTTCCCGCGACGGCACCTTTACTGGATAGCCAAAGCCTGCCGATCCTGTTTCCCGGCACCACGATCCACCTTGGTGTGCTGATCGCCCTGATTCTGCCGTTTGCGTTCTGGTTGCTGATGTCTCGGGCGGTGTTCGGCTATCAGGTTCGCGTCGTCGGTTCGTCACCCAACGCGGCGCGGCATGGCGGGTTCGACACTAGAAACACGATCTGGGCCACCATGATGATTGGCGGTGCTATGGCAGGGCTGGCCGGTTCGCTGGAGTTTTCAGGCGTCCTGCACAAGATCGACCTTGGCTTTGCATCTGGCTACGGGTTCACGGCGATCATCGTCAGCTTTCTGGGTCGCCTGAACCCCATCGGATGCCTGATTGCCGGGATCGTTCTGGCAGTCACTTTTGTTGGGGGCCAAGTCGCACAGACCACAGTGCACATCCCCAATTCAACGGCCGGGATTTTTCAGGCGATGATGCTGTTTTTCATTCTGGCCAGCGACATTCTGGTTCGCTACCGGGTCCGACTGATCCCGTCCACCAAACCTATCGCTGCGGGGGAATAGCATGAGTCTTGACGCCATCATCACTTTTGCAATCACCTACGGCATCCCCGCGATCATCACCATCGTCGGGCTGACCACCCCGATCCTGCTGGCAGGATTGGGAGAGTTGGTGGCCGAAAAGTCCGGAGTCCTGAACCTGGGGGTCGAAGGGATGATGCTGGTCGGGGCGATTTCCGGCTTTGGCGTTACCGTCATAACCGGCAGTCCGTGGCTGGGCATCCTGGGTGCTGCGGCGGGCGGTGGGCTGGCGTCGATGCTGTTTGCGGTGCTGGTGTTGCAACTGAACTCCAATCAGGTGGCGACCGGGCTGGCGTTGACGATCTTCGGTACCGGGCTTTCGTCGCTGCTGGGGCTGTCCTTTACGGGTCGCATCATCGCGCCCTTCCTGTCGGCGTTTCCGGCATCAGTGGCGAAAGACCCGGTATTGAAGCTGTTGTTCGGCTATTCGCCTATCGTCTATTTCGCGCTGATCATGGTGCCCGTGGTCTACTGGTTTTTGAAATACACAAGGGCCGGCCTGATCCTGCGGGCGGTGGGTGAAAACGACCATTCCGCCCATTCGATCGGCTATTCCGTCGTAGCCGTCCGCTACGCCGCCATCGCCTTTGGTGGGGCAATGGCGGGCATTGGCGGGGCCTATTTCAGCATGGTCATCACGCCGATGTGGGCCGAGAAAATGACTGCTGGCCGAGGCTGGATCGCGCTGGCGCTGGTCGTATTTGCCGGGTGGCGCACGGGGCGGTTGCTGGCGGGGGCCTATTTCTTTGGCTTCCTGATGTGGCTGGAGCTGTTTGCCAAGGCAAATGGCTTTGGCACCAGCCTACCGTTTCTACAGTCGATTCCGTCACAGTTCTGGGCTGCGATGCCCTATCTTATGACCGTGATTGCCTTGTCGTTCATCTCTTCTCGTGGAACGGCGGGCAGCAACGCACCGGCTTGTCTGGGCAAGCCATTCTTACCATCAACCTAGAAACCCAACAGGAGAAAGCCAAATGGCACAAATTTCCCGCAGGACGCTGATCAAGGGGGCAGGCGCGCTAGCCACCGCCGCCATGATCGGCAAACCGGCACTTGCCGCAGACAAGATCAAGATCGGCTTCATCTTGCTTGGCCCAATCGGCGACTATGGCTGGACATGGGCACACAACAAGGGGCGCGAGGCCATTGACGCCGCACTTGGCGACAAGGTCGAGACGATCTACACCGAAAACGTGGCCGAAGACGCCTCTGCTGTCGGGGCGATCCGCGACCTTTGCAACGCCGGCTGCAAGTTGGTCTTCACGACCTCTTACGGCTACATGGACCAGACCATTCAGGTTGCTGGCGAATTCCCCGATGTGAAGTTCGAACATTGCACGGGCTTCAAACGCGCCGACAACGTGGCGACGTACAACAGCAAGTTCCACGAAGGCCGCGCCGTACTGGGCACGATTGCGGGCAAAATGTCCAAATCGGGGACTTTGGGCTACTTGGGTTCCTACAAGGTGCCGGAAGTCGTGCTGGGCGTGAATGCGTTTGCACTGGCCGCGCAAAAGCAAAACCCGGCTGCGACCGTCAAGCTGGTGCTGATCGACAGCTGGTTCGATCCGCCAAAAGAAGCCGCCGCGACTGAAACGCTGGTCAATCTGGGTTGCGATATCGTCACCACCCACACAGACAGCCCAGGTCCGCTGCAAATTCTGGAGCAGAAGGGTCTGTTCGGCTTTGGTCAAGGTGCGGACATGTCGCAATTTGCGCCGACCGCTCATCTGACCGCAATCGAGGATATCTGGGGGCCGTACTACGTCGCGCGCGCTCAGGCGATTGTCGATGGCAAGTGGGCATCCTCCGATACATGGGATGGCTTCAAAGAGGGCACGGTTGTGATCGCGCCGTACAACGCCTCGGTTCCGGCGGATGTCGTCGCTTTGGCCGATGGCGTGCAGGCAGGCTATAAGGCTGGCACCTACAACATCTTCACTGGACCGATCTACGATCAGGCGGGCACTTTGAAGGTCAAGGAAGGCGAGGTTATGGCCGATGCCGACCTTGCCGCGATCGACTGGTTCGTCAAGGGCGTCGAAAGCACCAGCTGACAGGTCGGAGCGGGGGTTTCACACCCCCGCACCCCCGTGGGATATTTATGAGCAACTGAATTTGGGCAGGACTCCATCGGAGCCTGCCCATTTTCTTTGGCGGTTTGTCGCAGATTTCCCTGTTGTCGGTGATTTGTTCTGTGGCATGAATTGGCGAAACGGAATTTCGAAAGGTCCAGCCGATGCGTTATGCCAGACCACAGACTGCTGCCGAGGCGGCGACATTGCTGGCCGATGAGCCGGGCGTGACCCGCGTTCTGGCGGGCGGCACCGACGTTCTGGTGCAGTTGAAGGCCGGGATGGTCGAGCCGGACCTGATCGTCGACGTCAAGGATATCGGCGGGATGCGGCTGATCACCGCGGAAGCCGGTGGCTTTCGCATTGGTGCCGCCGTGGCGGGGGCCGAACTGGGTGCCCACGCTGGC
>JBDSXE010000363.1:0-2595 GCA_039926325.1 Paracoccaceae bacterium
TGGGCGACGGGCCGGGGGCGCTGGTGCAGCTAAAAATCGGCCACGAGTTTTTGCTGGCACGGATCACCCAGCGGTCTGCAACCAACCTGGCGCTGACCGAGGGTGTCGCAGTTTTTGCTGTGCTCAAGTCCGTGGCGGTCGCGCCGGGTGATATCGGCGTGGTTTAGGCCGACGGGATCGCGCAGATTACCGAGCGGGTCAGGAAACGTTGCTCGCGGCCATTGTCGAGGCTGAACATGCCGCCACGACCCTTGACGACATCGATTATCAGATCGGTGTGTTTCCACACCTCGTACTGGCTGCCAGAGATATAGACCGGCATCCCGCCAATCTCACCCAGTTTGACATCGCGGTCGCCGATCAGGAAATCACCTTGCGGATAGCACATTGGCGATGATCCGTCGCAACATCCGCCGGACTGGTGAAACAGCACCGGACCGTGGTCGGCCACGATTTCTGTCAGCAACTTCAAGGCTTCCGGTGTGGCGGTCACTTTGTTCAGAGTGTCCAGCATCGTGGTCTCCTTTGGAAAGTGGGGCGCGGGGTTAACCGCGCCCCGATTGGTCAGATGGACCGACCGATTAGAAGAACCCCAGCTTCTTGGGTGAATAGCTGACCAGCATGTTCTTGGTCTGCTGATAGTGATCCAGCATCATCTTGTGGTTTTCACGACCGATGCCCGACTGTTTGTAGCCACCAAACGCCGCGTGGGCGGGATAGGCGTGGTAGCAGTTGGTCCAGACCCGGCCCGCCTGAATGCCACGGCCAAAGCGGTAGCAGGTGTTGGCATCGCGGCTCCACACCCCGGCGCCCAGACCGTAAAGCGTGTCGTTGGCAATCGCCATCGCGTCATCTTCGTCCTTGAACGTGGTGACGGAAACGACGGGGCCAAAGATTTCCTCTTGGAACACCCGCATCTTGTTGTTGCCTTTGAACACAGTGGGTTGCATGTAAAAGCCGCCCGCCAACCCGCCGGTCATTTCGCGCCGCGCACCGCCTGCAAGAATCTGCGCGCCTTCCTGCTTGCCGATGTCCATGTAGGACAGGATCTTTTCCAGCTGTTCGCTGGACGCCTGTGCGCCGATCATGGTGGTGGGATCCAGCGGATCGCCCGCCGTGATCGCCGCCACCCGTTTCAGCGCCTTTTCCATGAACTTGTCATAGATCGACTCGTGGATCAGGGCGCGTGACGGGCAGGTGCAAACCTCGCCTTGGTTCAGGGCGAACATCACAAACCCTTCGATGGCCTTGTCGAAGAAATCGTCATCCTCGGCGCAGACATCCTTGAAGAAGATGTTGGGCGACTTACCGCCCAGTTCCAGCGTCACCGGAATAAGGTTCTGGCTGGCGTATTGCATGATCAGGCGGCCAGTGGTGGTTTCGCCAGTGAAGGCGATCTTGGCGATGCGGTTCGACGACGCCAGCGGCTTTCCAGCCTCCAGCCCGAAGCCGTTGACGATGTTCAGCACACCGGGCGGCAGCAGATCGCCGATCAGCTCGGCCCACAGCAGGATCGACGCCGGGGTTTGTTCCGCAGGTTTCAGCACGATGCAATTGCCCGCAGCCAGCGCCGGGGCCATTTTCCACGTCGCCATCAGCAGGGGAAAGTTCCACGGGATGATCTGGCCAACCACGCCCAATGGTTCGTGAAAGTGATATGCGACGGTGTCGTGATCAATTTCGGACAGCGACCCTTCTTGTGCGCGAATAGCGCCCGCGAAATAACGGAAGTGGTCAATCGCCAACGGCAGGTCGGCGGCCATCGTCTCGCGGATAGGTTTGCCATTGTCCCACGTTTCGGCAAGTGCCAGCAGGGACAGGTTCTGCTCCATCACATCGGCGATCTTGTTCAGGATCACGGCGCGTTCTGCGACAGAGGTGTTGGCCCATTTCGTCTTGGCGGCATGAGCGGCGTCAAGTGCCGCTTCGATGTCCGCAGCTTCGGAACGGGCGATTTTGCAGATCACTTCGCCGGTCACGGGCGAGGTGTTGTCAAAGGTGCGGCCCGATTTTGCCGCCACCCATTTGCCGCCGATGTAATTGCCGTAGCTTGTCTTGAACGGTGATTTAGCGGTGCGGAAATGTTCCACCATATTCATTGCGAGTCCTCCCAGACTGACGCGCCGCCTCGTCGCGGCACTGTACGTAAGGTGGAGGGGCAATCGGGTTCTGTCAGTGGGGTCGATGAGTATGACCGCGCAAACTGTCGCAACGCTGCGACAGGTTGCGCGGAATTCAGATCAGGCGACGCCCAAGCTTGCGGTGAAAGGTCGCCCGGCTGATACCAAGGTTGCGGGCCGCTGCGGACACATTGCCGCCCGCCCGTGCCAACGCCCGCGCCAGAACCGCCCGCTCGCCATCCTCCAGCGTATCATGTTCGACGCGGCCCAAAACGTCGGCGGCAGGACGCGGCTGATGCGAAAGATCGCCGGACAAGCCCAGAATGTGCCGGGCGGCGCGGGTGGCACCGATCACCAGATCGTCCTGATCAACCGCCAACAATGCGCCAAGAGACCGCTCGCCGCCCGGCACAAGAACCATGCGGGCACCCGGAAAGGCATCGCGAAATGCCTGGGCTTCGATCTTTTGGGCGGT
>JBDSXE010000364.1:0-4238 GCA_039926325.1 Paracoccaceae bacterium
GATGAAAAGTTGCGCTTCGGGTTCCGCGCCGTGGTGATAGATCGGCCATTGCAGATATCGCGTCATCGCCTCTGCCACGACATCGGCGTGGTGTCCGCGCACCATTGCGACGTGGTGTTCAAAACCGTTCTGCGTGACAAAGCGCAGCAACCTTCGCAGACCCGCGACCTGCGTGACGGCAATGCCGCCGTCCATGGGAAACGGATCATCGGTGAACGCGCCCTGCCCTACATAGGTTTTCAGCGTGCCAGTCGCATCGTCAGATGAGACGCGGAAGAACGTCATGTCGCCGGATTTGACCTTGCCTTTGACCGCGCCAAAGCATTTTTCGCGGCCAATCACCTCTCCCAGAACATCCAGTTCGCCAATGTCCGGGGTGGCACCGATGAACTTCTTGGGGAAGTTTCCGCAGTGGGTGCAGACACATTTATCGACTTCAGATCCGTAGTTGTTGTTCCAGTCAAGGATGGCCGGTGGCGCACCAGAGGCCAGCGCCAGGGCATACATCGACAGCGCCCCCATGATGTCAACTTCGCAGGCAGAGGGCATCAGTTCTTCGCCCATCATGCTCATCGTCAGGCAGGTCGCGCAGCCGAAGTTGTCTTGCAAGCTGCGCCAGCACTGGATGGCACTGGCGTCACACTCATTCGCCTCGATCCAGCGGTCTACCGCGATCGACCATTTCGCCTGCTTGGCGATCTGTGCCGGTTTGATATGGGCGGCGATCTTGCCATAGGCTTGGATCGCGGTCAGCTTGGCCTGCAAGTCGCGGTCGTCATCCTTGATCCGTTCCGCCATGCCGATCATCTCTGACAGGTCAAGCGTGACGACCGTAATGCCCTGCGCCTGCAACAGTTTTTCGCTGTATCGCATGGTCTGGAATGCGCCGGTGCGGGCGCCGATAGCCCCCAACCGCGCGCCACGCAGACCGCGCACGGTGCGGCAGGTGCGGGCAAATTTGTCGAGATCAGCCGCGAATTCGGCTGAGGATACATCGCAAGTGTGGTTGGTCGTCTCGGTAAACGGGACGTTGTATTGGTAGAAATTGTTGGTCACGGAAATTTTCCCGCAGAACGCATCTCGGCGGTCCTTGAGCGAAACTTTATTCACTTCGTCGTTTGATGCCTGCACCAAAATCGGGACGTTCAACTTGGTCCGGTTGACCAGCTCGGCAATCGCAATCTCGTCACCAAAGTTGGGCAGGCAGATGACCAGGCCGTCGATGTCGTCGCGGTGCTGTTTGAAGAACGCGGCGTAGAGTTCTGCATCAGGAATGGACTGCACTGCGCCGTTCGCCGTTGCCTCATAGGGCAGGATCAACGCCTTGACCCCCAATTTCTCCAGCTGCGCCAAAACCTGGTTGCGCGCATCAAGGCACGGCGCGGGACTGAAAAATGCCCGACTGCCGATGACGACGCCCAATGTTACCTGCCTGCGAATGGTAAGTGCCATGTTCTCCCCCTCGATGGCGAATGCTTTCGATTGGTTTCGTATAATTGCCATTTATCCAGAAATCAATGCATATTCCCTTGCGATCTATGCGTTTTAAATTTCACATGCCTGCGAACCTATGGCATAAGGTGATCACTGGGCCGATGGCAAAGGGGATTTGGATGGCTGTCAGGGCAGATCAAGACGACATCACCGGACTGCTGGCAGAGCCGCGCCGCCGCAAGATACTGGAATGGCTGCAAGAAGAAGGCTCTGCCCGGGTTCGTGACCTCGCAGTAGCCTTCGGTGTTTCAGAGGCAACCGTCCGGCAGGATCTGGAACGGTTGGAAGGTGACGGCCATATCACCCGCGAACACGGCGGCGCGTTTCTGAATACCGTGCCCCTGCAAGTCGGGGCGATGGTGCTGCAGCATACCGAGAATATGGACAAAAAACGGCGGATCGGGGCGCTCGCGGCCTCGCTGGTGGGCGATGGCGAGACGCTGATCCTTGATGCCGGGTCAACCACCACCGAGGTGGCATTGCGGCTGGTGGCGCGCCGCGATCTGACCGTGATCACCAATGCACTGAACATCGCAATGATCCTTGGCGCTGTGCCGGGTCTTGCGGTCCATATGCCGGGCGGACAGTTCAAGGCACCAACCCTGTCGCTGTCGGGCGACAAATCGGTTGAGTATTTCAAGAACATTTTTGCGGGCAAACTGTTTCTTGCTACCGCTGGCGTGGCGCTGGATGCGGGGCTGACCTACCCAAGTTTTGCGGACTTACAGCTGAAAGAGGCGATGATAAAAGCCGCCTCCCATGTCTATCTTGTCGCCGACTCCAGCAAGATCAACAAAAGCGCCTTCACACGCCTTGGCGCACTGGAGGTGGTGCATTCATTTATCACCGATGACGGAATTTCCGACCGCGACGTAAAAGAGTTCGAACGCCGCGGGATCGAGGTGTTGGTAGCGACTTAATCCAGCTTGAGCGCCGCCAGCACCGCGCCTGCGCGAACTTGGCGGAGGTTAGAGGTGTTCAGACAAAAGTTGCTACCAATTCAGCACACGCCGACCGACCACGGCACTGACCAGTGTTACGAACAAGATTGCCACGCCGTACCAGGTTACGAAGAACAGCGGGTTGTCACGCGTGCAAAACATGGAATAGCCCACCGCCACGCCGGATGCGGCGGTAAGCCCTGCCAACGCGCCGGATAGGGTGGGCGATGTGCTGGCCCCTTGGCGCAGGACTCGAAGAGTTGCGATGGTCGGGATGATGGCGAGAGCCACGATCAGACCAAGGCATTCGGACAGCGAGAACGCGCCAACTTCGGCAAAGCGCGTTTCGGGCGGGCGCATCGCAAAAGTCGCGGTCCATAGGGTCAGAGCGACAACCGCCAGCGCGATGAAACCGAGGGCGGCTTGCCCGACCCGCGCCTCTGGTCGTGCCAAGCGAAGGAGGACGCTCATCGCCAGCAGGCACGTCGCCAGTGGAAGCGCGGTTTTGAACGGCACCATCGGGTTGGTCCATGCCAGTGCCAGATTCGGGCGCGTTCCCAGCGTGAACAGGAATACCACCACCGGAGCGACGATGGATGCAACGATGATCAGTACCATGCGGTTGGAACGCATCGTTTGCGCTGGCGGTTCGGCGGCAAGGCGGGTGATCAGGTCATCGGTCGTCGTCATGGCACATCCTTGCGGCCCAAAGTGGCAAGCCTTTTCATCGCGCGGTGCAGCGTGACGCGAAGGTTGACTGGCGACAGGTTCAACCGCTCTCCGACCGCGACCTGAGATTCGTCCCGCAGAGTAAGAGCGCGGATAACTTCGGCAGAGCGTGGGTCAAGCTGTGCGATCAGGCGGTCAACTTCGCGACGATCATCCCGGGCGGCCAGTGGATCGGCTTCGGGGTCTGCGGCCAGGATTTCGCTGAAATCCTCGATCGGCAGTTGGATGCCCGCGCCGCGCTTGCGGAAGGCGTCGATCACTTTGTGCCGCGTGATGGCATAGATCCACGGCCGCACCGGTTGCGCGCTGTCCCAGGTGTGCCGTTTGAGATGAAGGCCAAGTAGCACGTCCTGCACAATATCCTCGTGTTGATCGGGGGGAAGGCTGCGACCACGAGCGCGAACTATTCCCCGGACAATAGGTGTGACGGCATGCAAAAAGCGGGCATAGGATCGCCCGTCGCCCGCATTGGCCGCCCGCAGCAGCGTGCCCAAAGGATCTTCGGTCAGCTGCATTCCCCCAGTCCCTTCGTTTCCCGTGCATGGATCGTTACAGCCTAAAGGTCAGGATGCGAAATCTTTTGCCACCGATGCCGCGAACACCAAAGCGTGAGGCGTGTAACGCTGGCCGATCCCCGCCGAAAGGACATGGCGAGAACCGGATGTTGGCCGGGCAACGCAATGCGGTAGGCGATCACTGCAATTTGCACAAAAGACTGAAACCAAGACCGTCCGCATCACGTATCATGACGGACAGCCAAAACGAGAGGAGACGCGCTATGCAGATGAACCGCCGTACCGTTCTGACGACATTGATCCTGGGGACCGCTGCTGCGCGGTTCTTTACGACTGGAAGCGTGCAGGCGGAGGGGGTCTTTGCCGTTACGCACACCGACGATGAATGGCGCAAGCTGCTGACGCCCGCACAATACGATGTGCTGCGACAGCAAGGCACCGAAACAGCGTCTACCAGTCCGTTGCTGGATGAACACCGCAAGGGCACCTTTGCCTGTGCCGGTTGCGATTTGCCGCTGTATTCGTCGGATACCAAATATGACAGCGGCACCGGGTGGCC
>JBDSXE010000365.1:0-2812 GCA_039926325.1 Paracoccaceae bacterium
ACAACCTCAAGGTCACGGGCCTTGTCGAAAAGCCGCTGACGATCCCCTACAACACCCTGACTGCGATGCCCGCCCGCACCCAGATCACCCGCCACGACTGTGTGGAAGGGTGGAGCACGATTGCCAAATGGACCGGCGTGCCGCTGTCGCGGGTGCTGGATATGGCCAAGCCCTTGATGAACGCCCGTTACGCGGTGTTCCACTGCTATGACGCCATCGAAAAAAGCCTGTCAGGCGACGTTCTGTATTATGAAAGCATCGACATGGTGGATGCAGCCCATCCCCAGACCATCCTTGCTTGGGCCATGAACGACAAGCCTCTGCCGATGGCAAATGGCGCACCCCTGCGGCTGCGGGTTGAACGCCAGCTGGGGTACAAGATGGCGAAGTATGTCCATACCATCGAACTTGTGGATAGTTTCGCCGGGTTGGGTGCCGGTCGCGGCGGCTATTGGCCCGACCAGGGGTATGAATGGTATGCGGGGATCTAGACCCGCAGGATCAGCCGCGCCGCCAGCCAGTTGACGAGCAAGGTGATTGAATCAATCGCCAGATAGGGCATCAGCGCCCAAGGGTCGTTCATGTTCAGCACCGTGTTGTACAACGCTAGCCCGTCCATCTGGCCATACACCCCGACCAACAGCAACGACGCAGCATTGTTGGCGAAATGCAGGCCGATGGCCGCCCCCAGATTACCGGTTCGGGCGGTCAGGTCGGCGGCGGCAAGCCCGAAACAGACCGCCCAGATTACGACAAACACGGCGCTGGCCCCGTACTCGTCCGGCGAATAATGCAACAACCCAAACGCCACCGCAGGTAGCCCCATCCACACCCAGACAGAAGCATAGCGCGCGCCAAGTTGCTGCTGCAGATAGCCGCGAAACAGCAATTCCTCGGTCCCGGTCTGGATCAGCAGGCCAATCAGCGCAAGTGGCACCCACGGCAGTTGCTTTGCCAGCGTCAGATGCCGTCCGACATCAACAGAGATCACCGACAGCGGCAGCAGCAGCAATGACAACGCCATCAGTGGCACCGCGACCCACAGGAACGTCAGCACCGCAGGGCGCAACGGACCGATCAGGGTGCCCAATCCCCGGTTCATCAGGATCGCCAGTCCCATCGCCAGCCCGCCGGTCAGCGGCAGATACGAAAACAGCAACTCGATCAATCCGACTGGCGACGATCCTTGGGTCAGTTCGGTCAACGCAACTGCCCCGCGTACCGGACCCAGAATCGCCATGACCCCATACAGGATCACCTGAATGGCGACAAAGTAGAACACGCAAGCAATCGCCAGCCCAGCCAACGTGCGCCAAATCTCTGTCCGCCCCTGCGCCGGTGCAACAAAAGAACCTAGCGGGGCATAGCGGCGGTAGAAGGTGGGCATTGCGGCTCCTGGCGCGGCATCATCGGACGTCGATGGGATTGACCGGCAATTCTGGCGAAAATCCGCCCAGCCGCTTCCGGTTACAGCGGATAGCCTAGCCCGCTGAAGTCCTGTGCATAGATCCGGGCGATGCTGGCTTTCGCCTGTGGCGTCAGCAACGCATCGACACTGGCCTTATAATTCGACTGGTTGCTGTGATTCATCGCCTTCAACCGCGCCAGCATTTCGGCGGGCAAACCAAGGTCCGCCATAGCATTGCGGAAATCGGCGTCAAAGGTTTCCAACCGCAGTAGTCGATCATAGGTCAGCGTGTTCAGCGACAGCATGTCGCTTTGCCGCGCGAAATGTCCGTCGAAATCCGGCCCCAGCCGTTCCAGCCCATCCAGCATCCCCTGAAAGCTTAGCTTCGTCTGCATATGGGCATTACCGCGCGCCACCAGCCGCCAAGACTTTGGCCCCTCCAGCAGTTGCCGCGCCTTGCCATAGGCGTAGATACCCTTGGAAAAAGCCTTGGTATATCGGTTCAGCTTGTTGTAATAGCTGGATAATATCCGGTCGTATGGGTTGCGGACATTGGCAATCAACCGATGTTCCGGATGCGCGGCCCGCGCCGCCAGCACACCCTGCCGATCGGTCTTGATAAACTGCATGCCCGCCTTGGCCAGTCGGCCATCTTCCACCGCGGCCCGTGCCAGATCGCGCACGGCGCGATCTTTCGGTGCCAGCCCGGCCATCGTCAGGAACATGCTGACCACACTAGAAGACCCGCATTTCGGCAACAGCACATAAAAGATGCCGCCGGGTTCAGAGATGATGATATTCAGGCCGTCATCCATGGCCAGTCCATACCGAACCCCGGTTGAGCCAGCAACGCAATTCGCCCCTGCGTGGTTCCGGTTTGCCCGCTTTTAGCTTGCCCCACCGCGCCGGGGCTTTTAGGGATCATCCGCCAGAGTCGATCCAGCGAGGGGCCATGTTCCGCTTTCCATTTGCCCATACTGCTCGTGTCGCCACCTTTCTGGTCGTGGCTGCTTGCGACATCGTTGCTTCCGGTCCGCAGCAGGTTGTTGTGCTAAACGGCACGTTCCATGTCGCCGCCCCCTCCGGCTATTGCGTCGACACCAAAGCCTCGCAAGGCCGCGCCGACACGGCTGTGGTGCTGATCGGGCGTTGCACGGCGGGTGGTCAGGTCGCGGCGGCATTGGTGTCAGTGACAATCGGCAAATCCGCCTCCGGTGGTGCGATACTGGCTGGACCTGCGGTTTTGGGCCAATACTTCGCCTCGCCCGATGGTCGTCGCGCGTTGGCCCGCGATGGCAAGCCGGACCATGTTCAGGTCGTCGCCACCGCCGCCGCCGAAGGGACGCTGTATCTGCACCTGAACGACCTCATCGCGGGGGAATACTGGCGGGCGATCACCACGGT
>JBDSXE010000366.1:0-6118 GCA_039926325.1 Paracoccaceae bacterium
TCATCGATTGAAGTAATGTCATTTACTCAAAACAGTTGCCGAACCGCAGCAGTCGCCATAGGTCTACATCCGTAAGCAATGCGCGTTCCGAGTGTTTTTCGCAACCCTAAGCATCAGCCCGGTGAGATAATGGAACGAATGCACGGTAAAGAGACCGAGATCGACGCGCTCTTAGGCAAGCTCAAGGCGATTTGCGATCGTGGCTTCGCCTTGGCGGTCCACATCCGCTATACACGGCCAACTTTGCTGTACCAAACCTATGCTCAGGATTGGTCCGACCATTACAGCGAAAAGGGCTACATGTTATCCGATCCGACCGTCCACTGGGGCTTGGCCAATGTCGGATCGATGGATTGGGATATGCAGGTCGATCAGGATCCCGAAGGCGTCATCAAGGCCGCGCGCAACTATGGCCTGATCAACGGCTGGACCTACGCTGTTGGCCCCGCGACGTCGCGCAGCCTTGCCAGCATGACCAAGACCACCCCGTTCACCGAGGAACAGCGCAATCAGGTCCGCGCGGCGATCGACGAAATCCACGCGCTGACCGACGGCTTCGAAAATTTCCCGCCAAAACAACAAATCGCTTTGCGCGCGCTGATATAACCCGCGGATCAGTCGCCGCCCTGCAACAATCGGCCATTTGTCCCGAACCGTGCATTCGCATTGCCGGACCCAATGCCGCATCGGATTGGAAATAGTCGAACGCCAGCACACGATAGTGCATCTGTGTCCGGCAATGGGAATGGCAGTAGTGGGCGGCGCGGGGTATGTTCATCGAAAATCACGCGGGTGGGTTAGATGGATGCAACGCTGACCGAACTGATCAATCGCTATGCAGGGGGGCTACCCGTGCTGGATCACGCCGCAGCAGCGGTGGCGCAGTGGGGCGTAGAGGCGATGGTGCTGCTGGTTGTCGCCAGCTGGTGGATGAAAGACATGCGCCTGCGGCACCGGCATCTGGCGATTTCTGCCGGGCTGGCTTTGCTGCTCGGGGAGGGGCTGAACCAGCTGGTCCTGTTGGCCGTACATCGCCCGCGACCCTTTGATGCAGGTGTGTCCCATCTGATTGTTCCGCCAAGCGCCGACTGGTCCTTTCCTTCGGACCATGCGACGGCAGTAACGGCAATCGCGGCGATCTTTCTGATCAAAGGCGCGCGTTTGCAAGGTGCCGGATTGGCGGGGCTAGGACTGATGATCGCCCTGTCGCGGGCCTATGTCGGACTGCACTACGTAGGCGACCTAGTCGGTGGCGCATGCACCGGACTGTTGGCCGCCTTGGCCGTGAACCGTCTGTGGCGCGCAGGTAATTCGGTCGAAGCGCATCTGGTCCGCATATTCTAGCGCCAAAGGAAAAGGGCGCCCGGTTGGACGCCCTTACCGATTATGACTTACAAGTCACGCCAGCGACGGGTCGATCACCTTGCAAGCCGCGACCAGACCTTTGACCGCATCGACCGATTTGGTGAACATCGCCTGTTCGTCGGGGTTCATCTTGATATCGACGATACGCTCCACCCCACCGGCGCCCAAGATCGTGGGCACGCCGACATACATGCCGGTCAACCCCAACGCGCCGTCAACGTATGCAGCGCAGGGCAGCATGCGTTTCTGGTCTTTCAGGAACGCCTCTGCCATCTCGATCGCAGATGTGGCGGGCGCATAAAAGGCCGAGCCGGTTTTCAAAAGGCCGACGATTTCCGCGCCACCATCACGCGTGCGCTGAACGATGGCGTCAAGCTTGTCTTGCGTCGTCCAGCCCATCGCCACCAGATCGGGCAAGGGGATACCGCCGACGGTGCTATAGCGGACCAAGGGAACCATCGTATCGCCATGACCACCCAGGACGAAAGCAGTAACGTCGCGCATCGAGACGTTGAACTCCAACGACAGAAAGTGGCGGAAACGGGCGCTGTCCAGCACGCCTGCCATGCCAACAACCATGTGGTGCGGCAGGCCGGAAAACTCGCGCAGCGCCCACACCATCGCATCCAGCGGATTGGTGATGCAGATGACAAAGGCGTTCGGCGCGTGGGCCTTAAGCCCCTCGCCCACGGCCTTCCTGACCTTGAGGTTGATGCCAAGCAGGTCGTCGCGGCTCATCCCCGGTTTGCGGGGCACACCTGCGGTAACGATGCAGACGTCGGCTCCCGCGATGTCGGCGTAAGAGTTTGCACCCTTCAGGGCCGCGTCAAAGCCGGCGGTCGGGCCGGATTGCGCGATGTCCAGGGCTTTGCCCTGCGGCGTGCCTTCGGCGATGTCGAACAGGGTGATATCCCCAAGTTCCTTGATGGCGGCGAGGTGGGCAAGTGTCCCACCGATCTGCCCGGCGCCAATCAGCGCGATTTTCGGTCTGGCCATGGAAATCCCCTTGAACTGTGCATGCGGTCGGGCAGATGGGTAAGCCCAAAGTCCCTGCCAACGCAACCCCGCTGCATCGCGGCACGGCTTGCAGGATGGTGCTTTACTTATGATTGCGCTAGCAGGGGCGGGCGTTTCGGGGGACTGGCATGAGCGGTTGGGAATTCTGGGTTTTTGCCGTGATTGCCGCTGTGCTGACCGGGATCGGCAAGGGCGGGGTGCCGATTGTCGGCGCGCTGGTGGTGCCGGTCCTGTCGCTGGTGATATCACCCGTCGGGGCAGCGGGCCTGATGCTGCCGGTTTACGTCGTGTCGGACTGGTTTGGCCTCTATGCCTACCGCCGCGAATTCGACAAGCGCGTGCTGGCGATCACCTCAGTTGCGATGACGATTGGCGTGGGACTGGGGTGGGCGACGGCAAAGCTGATCCCAGAAGCGTATGTGACGGTGCTGGTCGGGGTGATTTCGGTGGTGTTCGCGCTAAACCAGTTGATGCGCCGGGTGGTGCAGGCCGCGCCGAAACGGGCAGAGATTGCGCCAGGCCTGTTCTGGGGCACGATTGCCGGGTTCACCAGCTTTGTCAGCCACACCGGGGGGCCACCGTATCAGGTCTATACTCTGCCGCTCGGGTTGAAAAAGGCCGTGTTCGCGGGCACTTCGACGATTGCGTTTGCCTATATCAACGCGCTGAAGCTGATCCCGTATTATTTCCTCGGCCAGATCAACCTGCAAAGTCTGGAAACCGCAGCCAAGCTGATGCCAGTGGCGGCGGCGGCGGTGTTTTTCGGGGTCTGGGTCGTCAGGCGGATGCCGGAACGGCTGTTTTTCCAGATCGTGACATGGTCGTTGCTACTGATCGGGGTCGAACTGATCCGGCAGGGTTTGGTGGGCGCTTGGGCTTAGCGGTTGGGTGTGGCCGGCGTGCGGCGCAAGGAAAAGTGCCGCCAGGCCCAGCGACAGGGCAAGAAAAGTTCGTTCCATTTTAGGCTTTCTGATGCTTGGGGTCACGAAAGTCTGTGCTGCGAATGCAAAGAATTGATTAACGACAAGCACCGGGGGCTTGCGCTTCATGCTGCGGTGCGGCAAAAGGAAACTGCCGAAAATGGGGCACCGGACGCAACAAAGTTGCGTCAGCCTCAGGTGTTGAATAGTTGATCTTGAGGAGCGGCAGATATGAAGCTTTATAGATTTCTGTCCGACGATGATACCGTAGCATTCTGTCACAAAGTCTCTGCTGCGCTGAACAAAGGCTGGCTTTTGCATGGCGGTGCGACCTATGGCTTTGACGCGGCGCATGGGGTGATGCGCTGTGGTCAGGCTGTGGTGAAAGAGGTTCCGGGCACCTACACACCGGATCTGAAACTGGGCGAACAGTAGGTGGCGTTTGCTGATTCTTTGCTGCCAACAGCGGTGTGATCACAGCAAACGGGCCTGTGATCACAGAAATGGCAAAGTTGGCGCCATATGACGCGCAGACGGCAACTTTGTGATCATGACCCTGTGACAAAGTGAATTTTGCGGCTATCTAGCATCTGCAAATGGCGTCGAAGCCAGCCACGCCACCGCGTGCTGGCCGTTTAGACGAAAGGACAACGGATGGCCGAAACAACAGGCTCTGCGGTCAAGCGAGAGCGACCTTTGTCACCGCACTTGCAGATTTACCGCATCCAACTGACCTCTGTCACCTCGATCCTGACGCGGATCACTGGCAATGCCCTGATCGTCGGCGTGATGCTGGCGGTTTGGTGGTTGGTCGCAGCGGCGGTTTCGGACCGGCAATTCGCGCTGGCCAATGCGGTCGCGACCGGCTGGTTTGGCGACCTGGTGTTTTTCCTGTCGCTGCTGGCGATCTGGTACCACTATCTGGCGGGCTTGCGGCATCTGTACTGGGACGCGGGGCACGGGATGGACATCAAGACGGCAGAACGGCTGGGATGGGTCTGCATCGTGGGGTCGTTGGTTCTGACCATCATCACCCTGAACGTGATCTGAGGAGGTTTCGATGCGTTATCTGACAGACCGCAAACGGGCCGAAGGTCGCGGTGCGTCGCACACGGGGACCGAACACCATTGGTCGATGCAGGTAAGCTCCGTCGCACTTGCGTTCATGGTGCCGACGTGGATTTACATGTTCGGCCACGCCCTTGGCGGCACGCGGCCAGAGGTGCTGGCGGCGTTTGCACGACCGTTTCCGGCGATCCTGACGGCTTTGGTTCTGGTGGTTTCCATGCGGCATTTTGCCAAAGGGGCAACCATGATGATCGAGGATTATACCCACGGCAGCACCCGCAAAATCGCGGTGATGTTCGCAACTTCTCTGGCTTCGGTGATTGCGGCGACGGGGCTTTACGCCCTGATCCGCATCGCCCTTTAAGGTATCCGCATGACCGCTTATCCCTATGAAGTGCATGATTATGACGTGGTGGTCGTGGGGGCTGGCGGTGCCGGTTTGCGCGCAACCCTTGGCATGGCAGAACAGGGGCTGCGGACCGCCTGCGTGACCAAGGTGTTCCCGACGCGCAGCCATACCGTGGCGGCGCAGGGCGGCATCGCGGCCTCGCTTGGCAACATGGGGCCGGACAGCTGGCAGTGGCACATGTACGACACCGTCAAGGGGTCGGACTGGCTGGGTGACATGGACGCGATGGAATATCTGGTCCGTGAGGCGCCCAAGGCGGTTTACGAGCTGGAACATTACGGCGTGCCATTCTCACGGACGGAAGAGGGCAAGATTTACCAACGCCCCTTCGGTGGCCATACGACCGAATATGGCGAGGGGCCACCAGTGCAGCGCACCTGTGCGGCGGCCGACCGGACGGGCCACGCGATCTTGCATACGCTGTATGGGCAAAGCCTGAAGCAGAAGGCCGAATTCTTCATCGAATACTTCGCCATTGATCTGATCATGACCGATGGCCGCTGCACCGGCGTGGTGGCGTGGAAGCTGGATGATGGCACCATCCACGTGTTCAACGCCAAGATGACCGTGCTGGCAACCGGCGGCTATGGCCGCGCGTATTTCAGCGCCACGTCGGCCCACACCTGCACCGGCGATGGCGGCGGCATGGTAGCGCGGGCCGGTCTGCCCTTGCAGGATATGGAGTTTGTACAGTTCCATCCGACCGGCATATATGGCTCCGGCTGCCTGATCACCGAAGGCGCACGAGGCGAAGGTGGCTACCTGACCAACTCTGAAGGTGAGCGGTTCATGGAACGCTATGCGCCGACCTACAAGGATCTGGCGTCGCGCGATGTGGTGTCGCGCTGCATGACGCTAGAGATCCGCGAAGGGCGTGGCGTCGGGCCGCTCAAGGACCATATCCACCTGAACCTGAACCATTTGCCCAAGGAAACGCTGGAACTTCGCCTGCCCGGCATTACGGAATCCGCGCGGATTTTTGCCGGCGTCGATTTGCTGAAAGAGCCGATCCCAGTGCTGCCGACCGTGCATTACAACATGGGCGGCGTGCCGACGAACTACTTTGGCGAGGTGTTGAACCCGACAGCCGACAATCCGGATGCAATCTTTCCGGGCCTGATGGCTGTAGGCGAGGCTGGCTGTGCGTCAGTTCACGGTGCGAACCGGCTGGGGTCCAACAGCCTGATCGACCTCGTGGTTTTTGGCCGTGCAGCAGCGATCCGTGCCGGTGAAATCGTCAACCCGAAAGAGCGGGCAGCCGATGTCAACAAGGCGCAGGTCGACAAGGCGCTGGACCGGTTCGACACGTTGCGGCAGGCCAAGGGGGCAATCCCGACCG
>JBDSXE010000367.1:0-2507 GCA_039926325.1 Paracoccaceae bacterium
GGCGCTGTCAGCTGTCCTGCACAATCAGAATAGCACGCGCCCCGCCGAGTTCCGCATGAATCTCGTGATGTCGATCCGCCGGATACCGCGCGGTATCCCCTGGCCCCAACTGCGATTCGTCGTCGCCCGACACCACCCGCAGATGACCCGAAATAACCGTCAAACTCTCGCGGCACCCGGCAGAATGCGCTTCCGACAGCAACTCACCATTCGCACCGAACGCGAGGTCATAGACCTCATGCTCGCCCACCGCCTCGGCAGGCGACAGGATACGGATGATCAGATCGCGCCCACGCCCGGCGATGATCGGTGCCACCGCGGCCCGCACCACATCAATCCCCGGCGCAGGTCGCCCTTCCAGCAGCCCCGCGAAATCGACCTGCAATGCCTGCGTCAGGTTCCACAATGTAGCCACGGTAGGCGAGCTTTCCGCTCGTTCGATCTGGCTGACCATAGAGCGGCTGACGCCCGACAGCTTGGCCACCGCATCCAGCGACAGACCTCGCGCCTTGCGCGCCTCGCGCAAGGACGCCGCCAGCCGATCGTGAATTTCCGAACGCGGGTTCATATGCGCCACTAAAGGGGCTGCGATCCCGCCCGTCAACCATCAGGTGCCACAGAAAGTGACGTAAGGCGCCAACCCCTTGGGCGCGGGCAACACAAACGCCTCGCGCCCCGCCTCTGGCCCGAACGGATCGCGCACCGCTGCCAGCAGTGCCTCGAACGGCGCCATATCCCCCGCAGTGGCAGCGTCCAAAGCCGCCTCGACCATGTGGTTGCGTGGAATAACCGCCGGGTTCACGGTCAGCATCCGCGCCTCAAATCCCGGCTCCACGCGGGCAAGCCACCCAGCCCGCCAATCGCGCAGCGCAGGTACATCGAACATCCGCCGGAACGTCAGCGTCCAGTCCTGTCCGACCATCGCAGCCATCAGCCCCTCGACCAGCGCCGCATCGCCAGCATCCTCACCGACCAACCCCAGTTTGCCGCGCATCACTGCCAGCCATGCGCGATGATACATACCGGCAATCGCTTCCAGCCGGCCATTCGCCAGATCGACCGCCTTCTCGCCATCCGCGTCGAAATACGGCAACAGCGTTTCCGCCAACCGCGCGAGGTTCCAGCCCAAAATCAACGGCTGGTTGGCATAGGCATAGCGCCCCTGCCGGTCAATCGACGAAAACACCGTCCCCGGCGCATAGGCGTCCATGAACGCGCAGGGGCCATAGTCAATCGTTTCGCCCGACAGCGCCATGTTGTCGGTGTTCATCACACCGTGGATAAACCCCAACCCCATCCACTGCGCGATCAGCCGCGCTTGCCTTGCCGCCACCGCATCGAACAGCGCCAGCGCAGGAACCTCAGCCAAAGCCGCCTCCGGGTAGTGCCGCGCAATCGTGTAGTCCAGCAGCGCCCGCAGCTTGTCCGCCTCTCCTCTGGCCGAGAAGAACTGAAACGTCCCGACCCGGATATGACTGGCCGCCACCCGTGCGACCACCGCCCCCGGCAACAGCCCGGTTTCGCGCCTTATATCCTCGCCGGTCGCCACAACCGCCAGCGACCGCGTCGTTGGCACGCCCAAAGCCGCCATCGCCTCGGAAATCAGGTATTCCCGCAGCATCGGCCCGACTGCGGCCTTGCCGTCGCCACCGCGCGAAAACGGCGTGCGACCCGACCCCTTCAACTGTATGTCCCAACGCCTGCCGTCAGGTCCGACAATCTCGCCCAACAGATGCGCCCGACCATCGCCAAGCTGCGGTGAAAATCCGCCGAACTGATGCCCCGCATAGGCCAGCGCCGCCGGTTCAGCCCCGTCCGGCACCGCGGCACCCGAAAACCATGCAGCCGCCCCCGACTCCAGTTCCGCCTGATCCAGCCCCAGTTCGCCAGCCAGCCCCCGGTTCAGCACCAGCAGCTTTGGCGCCGGGGCGACCGCCGGGTTTATCCGCAGAAACGTCCCTGGCAATTCGCGCAGATAGCTGTTGTCGAACATAAATGTCATGGCACTCTCCTGATCCCGAATATGGGGCGTCAACGCCGTAGCGGCAAGGCGGGGCGACTGATGCCACTAAAGCCAAGGGAACCATATCCCGGATGGCACGTTGTCCTGCGGATGTGCGCGAAATGTAACTTTTGCGCGATGAGGAGATGCAAAATGCTCAGACTGTTGGTGACTTGTGCCCTGCTTGCAGGATGCTCCGAAACCTCAACCACGACGGTTTCCGGCGTGGTTCCGACAGCGGGGCCAGCGGTGCCCGTTGTGAACCCCACGTTTATCGTGGCCGGTCAGGCTGATATCGGCAGCATCTGCGCCTCAATCGCACAGACGCGCGGCACAACCACTGCACAGGCGGGCATCGCACAACTTCATCAGACAACCGCATTCACAAAGCGGGAACTTGCAGACATCGCAAACGGTCAGGTTGCGAACGGCATGACCGAAAAAGCCGCCCTGTGCGCCTTGGGAGGCAGCAGCATTGCGGTCAAGAACATCCAGACCGTTTCCA
>JBDSXE010000368.1:0-3760 GCA_039926325.1 Paracoccaceae bacterium
GGCGTCGTCGGCGGTGTCGGGCTGTTGACCGCGCTGTGGCGCTTCGGGCCCGAGGTGTTGCAGCCTTTGGCCGTTGCGTCACTCTGCCTTTGTACCGGATTTCTGGCCATCGGGCTTCGCGCTCACATGGTCGATGCGCCCATGCTGGCGCGACCTTACTATGGCCCGGTGCAGGGCCGGATCATCGACATCGACCGCTCGCAATCGGATGCGATTCGGCTGACGCTGGATCAGGTGGTGCTGTCGGATGTGCCGCCGGACCAGACGCCACTGACGGTGCGGGTGTCGCTGCACGGGCCGCCGCCGGATATGCCGTATGATCCGGGGCAGGTCGTGATGATGACGGCCCATCTGGCCGCACCCGAAAGTGCGGCAGAGCCGGGTGGGTTTGATTTTCGGCGGATGGCGTTTTTCAATCAGCTTGGGGCGGTGGGATATACCAGCAGCCCCGTCTTGCTGTGGGATGCGCCTGCGCCGGGGGCGGAGTGGATCAACCGGCTACGAAACCGGCTGTCGGCTGCGATCCAGTCCGCGGTTCCGGGTGATGCGGGCGCTTTTGCATCTGGCGTGATGACGGGAGATCAGGCGAATATTTCGGCGGCGGTCACGATGGATTTGCGGATATCGTCGCTGGCGCACCTGCTGGCAATCTCTGGCATGAACATGGCGTTTCTGACCGCAGTCGTGTTTGCAGTTGTGCGCTATGGCACGGCACTGATCCCGCCAGTGGCGCTGCGGATCAATGCTAAAAAGCTGGCGGCGGTGGCGGCGTTTGGTGTGGCGCTGTTCTATCTGCTGCTGTCGGGGGCCAATGTGGCGACCACGCGGGCATTCCTGATGGTGACAGTGATGTTGGGCGCGGTGCTGCTGGACCGGCGGGCGCTGTCGTTCCGATCGGTGGCGCTGGCGGCGGTCCTGCTGCTGCTGGTGCAGCCCGAAAGCCTGACCGAGCCGGGATTTCAGTTATCATTTGCAGCGACCGTGGCATTGATCGCTGGTTTTGGTCCAAGCCAACGGTTCCTGAATGCGCAATTTCCGGGATGGCTGCAACCGCCGCTAATGCTGCTGGCGACATCGCTGATCGCAGGGCTGGCGACTGCGCCGTTTGCTGCAGCGACGTTCAACCGGTTCACCAATTACGGCTTGATTGCGAATCTGTTGACGGTGCCGGTGATGAGCTTGTTGATGGGGGCGGGGTCGGTGGCGGCGCTGCTGGCACCGATTGGGTTGGCGTACCCGGCGCTGTGGGTGATGGAGCAGGCATCGCGCTGGATTTTGTTTGTGGCGCATTGGGTTGCGGGATTGCACGGCGCCATCACGCCGATCCCGTCGCCCGGACCGTGGGTCATGCCGCTGCTGACGGTGGGCGCGTTATGGCTGATATTGTGGCAGGGGCGTGCGCGTTGGGCAGGGGGCGGGCCAGTACTGGTGGCACTGCTGCTGTGGTGCATGGTGGAACGACCGGCGCTGCTGATCTCGTCCGATGGTGTGCTTGTCGGGCTGATGGGAGCGGAGGGGCGGGCGTTGTCGGCGGCCAAGGGGGCGGGGTTTTCGGCGCAAAGCTGGCTGGCGGACGATGGCGATCTGGCATTGCCAGCGGAGGCGGCGTTGCGACCGGGGTTTACGGGGCCGAAAACCGCGCGGAGGTTCGATCTGGCGGGGTTTCATGGGGTGCTGCTTAGCGGGAAGGATGCGCTGACAGCGGTCGACGCAGCGTGTGCGGTGGCAGAGATCGTGATCGTGCCGAGCGTGCTTGGCGCGGTGGCGACGCCGCCTGCCGGATGCCTAGTGATCGACCGCAAAATGCTCGCGGCAAGCGGCGCGATGGAATTGCGGCCAGAGGATGGTGGGTTGCGGCTGGTGCCTGTGCGGGGGGCGTCGCGGATATGGCTTGGATCACTGAAGGTGGCGGACAGCGTGCTGTTGACGCGCGATCCGGCGCGGATGGCTGCAGATCAGTAGCTGCGGATCAGGCCGACAAGCTTGCCCTGCACCTTGACCATGTGATCGGGGACCACGCGCGTTTCGTAATCCTTGTTCGCGGCCTCAAGCGCGATCATATTGCCACGACGGCGGAACCGTTTCAGCGTCGCCTCTGAATCGTCGACCAAGGCTACGACAATATCGCCATTCTCGGCAGTCGCCTGTTCGCGGATCACAACGATGTCGCCATCGTTGATGCCAGCGTCGATCATCGAATCGCCTTTTACCTCTAGTGCGTAGTGCGAGCCTTTGCCCGACATCAGACTGTTCGGGACGGCGACGTGGTGCGAGATGTGGGCAATCGCCTCGATCGGGACGCCGGCGGCGATGCGGCCCATCATCGGGATATCCATCGCGTCGACGTGGTCGATGTCCAAGGCGGCGGCGGGGCGTTGTGGCGGCGCTGCGGGTTTGCTGCCGTGAATGACCTTGGGATGAAAACCGGCACGTTCCATCGCTTCAGGCAGTTTGACGATTTCCAGCGCACGGGCACGGTGTGCGAGGCGGCGGATGAAGCCGCGTTCTTCCAAAGCAGTGATCAGGCGGTGGATGCCGGATTTGGATTTCAGGTCCAGCGCGTCCTTCATTTCGTCGAACGAAGGTGGAACACCGTCCCGATCAATACAGGTGCGGATGAAGTCCAGCAATTCCAGTTGCTTGCGTGTCAGCATTACGGTCCTCAATCCCTGTCAGATCAACCCTAGGGTCAGGTGTTAACACAATGTTCTGCCCGTGTTCCCGGTTTGTGTCAAGAGATTTGACGCAACGTTAAAGGGCCAGGTATTCGACCGTATCGCCTGCAGCACAGGGGCCATCCGAGATTGGGCGGATCAGCAGGGCATTGGCATCCGACAAGGTGCGGAGCAGGGCAGAGTCCTGGCGATCGAAAGGCGTGATCCGGGGGAAGCCATCGACGTCGGCAACCTGCGCCCGCATGTAGTGGCTGCGCGGGCCGTTCGCCTCTACGGGCGCGGTCAGAATTGCCCGGCGAGGTTGGGGGGCGATGTCGGTGCGGGACTGCATGGCGCGCACCACGGGCAGGACGAAAAGATGGGCGCAGACGATCGCAGACACGGGATTGCCCGGCAGACCAAGCATGAGTTTGCCGTGCAGACGCCCGGCCATCAAGGGTTTACCTGGCCGCATGGCGATCCGCCAGAACGCGCGTTCCATGCCCATCTCGGCCGTGACGCTGGCCACAAGATCGTGGTCGCCAACCGATGCGCCGCCGATGGTGAGGATCAAATCGGCATCCTGCGCCAGGTTCAGAACGGCGGTCAGGGCGGCTTTGGTGTCGCGGGCGATTGGCAGAATGCGGGCAATGCCGCCCTCAGCCTCGATCAGTGCGGCAATGGCGAAGCTGTTGGAGGCGATGATCTGGTCGGGCGTCGGGGTTTCACCGGGCATCACTAGCTCATCGCCAGTGGCGATCAGGGCGACTACGGGGCGGCGGGCAACCTGCACCTGCGCCACATTCATCGCGGCGAGAAGAGCGAGGTCGTTGGGTTTCAAGCGGCGCGGCGGCAGAGTGTCGCCATCGCGGAAATCCTGACCTTGCGTGCGGATGTTGAGCGCGATGTCGGCTTTGGGACTGACGGTGATGGTGTGGCCGTCGGCCGTGACGTCTTCCTGAATGATCACGCGGGTCGCACCCTGCGGCACCGGGGCGCCGGTGAAGATGCGGACGGCTTGGCCAGTTATGATGTGGCCGGTAAAGGCGTGTCCGGCGCCCGCCTCACCTACGACGATGAACTTCGCGCCCGCGTCGGGCGAGCCT
>JBDSXE010000369.1:0-2646 GCA_039926325.1 Paracoccaceae bacterium
ACAATGCCGCCCGATTTGCCGCCCAACTCCATCACGCAGGGAATGACGCGGTCGACGGCAGCGCGCAGTACCGATTTGCCGGTTTCGACCGAGCCGGTAAACACGATGTGGTCGATGTCGCGATGCGACACCAGTGCGGCACCTGCTTCGGCGCCATAGCCGCAGACGATGTTGACGGCGCCTGCCGGAACGCCAGCGCGCTCGCATGCTTCTGCCAGAAGGAAAAGGCTGAGCGGACTATCTTCTGGTGATTTCAGGACGACCGTGTTGCCGGTCACCAATGCGCAAGCAATCGAGCGCGCCCCTACCGGCAGAGGGCCGTTCCACGGCACGATCTGGGCCGATACGCCAAAAGGGTCATGAGTCGTATAATCGACGTAGCCGTCCCCCAGCGGGATCTGGCGGCCCTCCAGCTTGTCTGCAAGACCAGCGTAGTAGGTCAGGTATCGCTGGGTCAGTGGAACTTCGTTGCGGCCATTTGCCAGCGTCTTGCCATTGTCACGGCATTCCAGCAGGGCAATTTCATCGGCGGCCTTGCCCAGTTCGGCTGCGACCGCCAGCATCAGGTCGCCGCGCTTGTGCGGGCGGGCGTCGCGCAGCACACGGCTGTCAAAACACGCGCGCGCGGCGCCGACAGCAAGGTCAATGTCGCTCGCCGTTCCGCGGGCGACCTCGGCGATTGGTTCGGCAGTGGCCGGGTCTGTGACGGTGATCGTCCCACCGTCACCTCCATCGCGCCACTCCCCGCCGATGAAGTTCTTCCAATAGGGTCTGATGCCGTCAGTCACTTCCGCTCTCCGCCAGCCACAAACCCCGAGAAACCCCGAGCATGTACGAGGCAGAAGCGACTATCTGTTACGCATCCGACTGGCGCGAATGCCAAATCCCGATGGGCCTATGCTGCAAACGCATATATGCGCGGCTCTGCATCCTGCCTGCGAGCGCTTTCAGTCTCCATGCCAGACACGCATTAGTCTAGTCGCACCTTGCATTGGTGATTGCCGAAACATGCGGACTATCGTTGCTTTAGATGAACTAACGGGAAGAGATCATGCTGTCCCCACGACGACGCCGCGTTGCGATCCTTGGTCTGATGCTGGAGAGCAACCGCTTTGCTCCGGTGATCACCGAGGACGACTTTCTGAAACGGGTCTATCTGGCCGGCGATGAGATCCTTAAAGATCTGCACAGTTCCGATCCCAAATTGCCGACTGAAATCCGTGGCTTTGCCGCCGCGATGGATGAACGGGGGCCGTGGGAAGCCGTGCCGATTCTTGTCGGGCTGGTCGAGGCGGGCGGTCCGATGGATCACGCTTTCTTTGCAGCCACCCTGGCCGAAATTCGGACGCGGCTGAAAGCGGCCGGCAGGCTGGACGCGGTGTACATTTCCAATCACGGGGCAATGATCACCACTGAAAACCGTGACCCCGACGGCGAGATATTCGCTGCGGTCCGCGAGATCGCGGGAACGGCGCTGCCCGTAGTCGCGACGCTGGACCTGCATGGCAACGTGTCGGACCGGATGGTGAAGATGGCCGATGCCATCGTGGCCTATCAGACAAATCCGCATGTGGACATGCTGGCGCGCGGGTATGACGCGGCCTGCATTTTGCACGAGATCTTTATCGGAATGCGGCCTGATGTCGCCTTCATCCGTCTTCCGCTGGTGCCGCCGACCGTAACGCTGCTGACCGAGACAGGTCCTTATGCCGACATCATGAATTTTGGCCAGTCGCTGGTGGGCGGCGATATCGCTAATGTCTCGATCCTTGGCGGGTTCGCCTACAGCGATACGCCGAAAAACGGAATGGCCATCATCGTCACGGCGCGGCAGGCCAATGGTAGCGCGCAAGCGGCGGCGGCGCGGATTGCGGAATTTGCTTGGCGCGAGCATTTGCGCTTTGTGCCCAAGCTGACCTCTCTGGAGGACGCGGTGGACAAGGTTGCTGCCACCTGCGCCGATGCGTCCCGTCCCGCACTCATCCTTGCCGATGTGGCCGATAACCCGGGCGGTGGCGGCAATGGTAACACCATGTGGATACTGGAGGCCCTGCACCGGCGCGGGGTCAAGAATGTGATTGTAGGGGTGATAAACGATCCCCTTCTGGCGGCAGAGGCCGCGCGTTTTGGCGAGAATGCCCGGTTCCGGGCGGTGTTCAACCGGGTTGGCGCGGACGAACTTTCGAAACGTTTCGAAGCGGACGCTCGAGTGGTCAGCATCCGCGACGGAGATTGCGTGGGACGGCGCGGCTTTTATGCCAGGCGGCGCATGAACCTCGGCCTGTCGGTTCTGTTGGAATTGGACGGAATCTCTGTCGTGGTGATCTCGATCCGCACTCAATGCGCCGATCCGATCTTTTTAGAGATGATGGGGTTGGATATTGGGGCCGCCCGCGCAGTGGCCGTCAAGTCGCGCGGCCATTTCCGGGCGGGTTTCGACGAGTTCTTCGCATCCGCACAGGTGGTTGAGGTGGACACGCCCGGCCTGACCTCGCCGGTTCTGACGCGGTTTGATTTCAAGGGACTGCCGCGGCCGGTGTTTCCGATCGACCGCGAAGTGGACTGGTCCTTGCCCCGGACATGATCCTCAGCACGCCCCTTTCCCGGAGGCGGCGTTGAGACTTTACCCCGCCGAAGCACGCTTCG
>JBDSXE010000370.1:0-4384 GCA_039926325.1 Paracoccaceae bacterium
ATGCATCAGCCCGGCCTTCTTCAACTCTGCCTCGATCTCTTCGCGGGTGGGCGGGTCGTCGTACAGCCCTACGGATACCGCCGCCGGATGCTTTTCCACCAGCGTTTTCAGCGTGGATTTGCCCGTCAAGCCACCTGCCGCCACCACGATCGACGCATCGCCCGCCCGCCACTCTTTCAGCGCGGCGCCAATCGCATCGGTTAGCGTATCCGTCGCATCTTCGACAAACACCACGCGCGGGCCGGGAAAGAATCCCACTGATTTGATTGCATCCATCAGCAGCGCGCCATCGCGCCGCAAATCGCCACCGGAAATTCGCGTCAGCCGCATTTCGGCTTCGCCCTCTGGCCCGATCAGTGCCAGGATTGCCTCTTGCCGCTTCAACGCCACCCGCATCGTATCCGCGCCAAAGATCAGCAGACCGGCCCGTGCAGGGTCAGGCCGGGCGAGGTAGCGGCTGGCTTCCCCCCCGGCGAGCTTCATTTGGCCCAGGTGGCTGAACTTGCAACCATCCGCATCACGATCTCATCCGCCAGAAGGCGCATCAAGCGCAGCCCGGCGTCCTCTTCTGCCGCAAGCCCTGCAACTGTCGATCCAGTCGCGGAGTATGAGGTGAAGCTCTGCACGGTTCCCCCCGTCAGCCGCACATGATCAGCGCGCCGCGTTAGCGACCAAACCACCGATCCGGTAAGGTTATAGCGGGTGATCGCACCAGAGGTAGTAATCCCGACACCCACCGGCAACGTCTTGATCGTATACGCCAAATCAAACGCGGGCGCAGTTGGCCGCCCCAGCCGTTCATCCATGCGCTGCACGAAATCAAAGCTGTTCTTGTCGGTCGGGTCTGCAGTGCGAACCGTGCCAAGCAACCCCTCTGCCGGACCCTTGGTGCCGAACGCCGGGGTGAACCCGCAGGCCGACAGGGCAAGGATAGCCAGAACGCTGCGGCGACCAGTGACCAGATTAGATAACGACATTGATGATGCGCCCCGGAACGACAATGAACTTTTTGACTGGCTGCCCCGCCAGAAACTTGATCACATCCTCGTTCGCCAGTGCGATCTTTTCAACCTCGCTTGCGGCCATATCCTTTGGCACGCTGATTTCCGCGCGCCGCTTGCCGTTGATCTGGATCGGCAGGATTACGGTGGTATCAACCAGCAGGGCAGGGTCCGCCTTTGGCCATGCCGCCTGCGCGCACAACCCTGCGCCGCCCTGAAACGTCCAGATCGATTCGGCGATATGCGGCGTCATCGGGCACATCAACTGCGCCAACGTGCGAATTGCCAGTTTCATCGCTGGGGTCGATCCATCGGCCTTCGCCAGGATATTCGTGAACTCGTACAGCTTGGCGATGGCTTTGTTGAACGCAAAGCCTTCGATGCCCTGCGTCACCTCATGCACCGCCCGCGCCGTCGCCCGCAGCAACAAATCATCATCCGCGCCTTTGTGGTCCGCAGGCATGTCGCCGATTCGCCCACACAGCGTCCACAGCCGCGACAAATGCTTATAAGTCGCCTCCGCCCCGGATGCCGTCCATTCCACATCCCGCTCCGGCGGCGAGTCCGACATCACGAACCACCGTGCGGTATCGGCACCAAACGCCGCGATGATGTTCATCGGATCGACGACGTTCTTCTTGGATTTTGACATCTTGGCAGAGGGCACAACCTCAACCTGCAGATCGGCAAGCAACGTGATCGCGCTCAACGCTTCGTCGGAAACGTCAGAGGAATCGGGATCAACGTCAATCTCCGCCAGCCTGCTTTTCAGGACAGTGACGACATTTCCGTCAATCGCCAGCTTCCTGATATCCTCGGGCAAATGATAAACCGGACGTCCGGCCTCATCTGTGGTCTTGTAAATCTCATGCGTCACCATCCCTTGGGTGAACAGCGCATTGAACGGCTCGATCGCCTCGACTGGCAAATGCCCGGTCTTGTTCATCGCCCGCGCAAAGAATCGCGAGTACAGCAAGTGCAGGATCGCATGCTCCACCCCGCCGATATACTGGTCCACGTTCATCCAGTACGCGGCTTCGGTCATGTCCGTAGGCGTCACCGCATGCGGAGCAGTAAACCGTGCGAAATACCACGACGAATCGACGAACGTATCCATCGTATCCGTCTCACGCCGCGCCGCCGCACCGCACTTCGGGCACGAAACATCGCGCCATGTCGGATGGCGGTCCAGCGGATTGCCCGGAATGTCGAACGTCACGTCATCCGGCAGACGGATCGGCAGGTTCGCCTTCTTCTCCGGCACCACCCCACACACAGCGCAATGCACCACTGGAATAGGACAGCCCCAATACCGTTGCCGTGAAATCCCCCAGTCGCGCAAACGGTAGTTGGTCACGCCCTGGCCGATTCCCCTGCGCTCGCATTCCGCAATCGCCGCCGTAACCGCATCCTCGCCAGTCTGCACCTCCGCCCCGGCAAAGCCCCGAACGTAGCGCACCTTTTCCGACTTCATCGGCACATAAGCCTCGGTCAGGCCATCAGCCTCGCCTTCACCAACAAACACCGCCTCAATCGGCAAGCCATATTTGGTGGCAAATTCATAGTCCCGCGCGTCATGGGCCGGGCAGCCAAAGATCGCGCCCGTGCCGTAGTCCATCAGCACAAAGTTGGCGATATACACCGGCAACTCCCAGCCAGCGTCCAAGGGATGCCTAACCCGCACCCCAGTATCCATCCCCAGCTTTTCCGCCGTTTCCAGCACCTCAGCCGAGGTTCCGCCGCGCCGACACTCTGCCACAAACGCTGCAATTACGGGGTCGGTAGCCTCCAGCGCCTTCGCCAGCGGATGATCCGGGCTGATCGCAGCGAAACTCGCCCCCATCAGCGTGTCCGGCCGCGTCGTGTAAACCTCGATCCGCGCGAACCCTGCCGGAGCCGCCACCGTCTCGAACCCAAACTGCAACCCGCGCGATTGCCCGATCCAGTTGGCCTGCATCAACCGCACTTTCTCCGGCCAGTCCTTCAATCCGTCCAGCGCCGCCAGCAATTCCCCGGAATAATCCGAGATCTTGAAGAACCACTGCGTCAGCTCTCGCCGTTCCACCAGTGCGTTCGACCGCCAGCCGCGCCCGTCGATGACCTGCTCGTTCGCCAGAACCGTCATGTCTACCGGATCCCAGTTCACCACAGCCGCTTTCCGGTAGACCAACCCGGCAGCCATCATGTCCAGAAACATCGCCTGCTGTTGGCCGTAGTATTCCGGATCGCACGTCGCAAACTCGCGGCTCCAGTCAATCGACAGACCCAGCGGCTTCATCTGCTCTTTCATCACTGCGATGTTGCTGTAGGTCCAATCCTTGGGATGGCCGCCACGTTCCATTGCGGCGTTTTCGGCGGGCATCCCAAACGCGTCCCACCCCATCGGATGCAGCACACTGAAACCTTGCGCCGCTTTGTACCGCGCCACCACGTCGCCCATCGTATAGTTGCGGACGTGTCCCATGTGGATGCGCCCCGACGGATAGGGGAACATCTCCAGCACATAATACTTGGGGCGCAAAGGATCATGCCGCGCGGTAAAGACACCCGCCTCGCCCCAGGCCTGCTGCCACTTTGCTTCGATTACCGCAGGTTCATAGCGCGACATATCCGGCCTCTTCATCCATTTCGCGCGGAATTAACCCGACCCCGGCACCAAGGTCCAGCCTAAGCGGGAATCATCACCGAAATAGCGCCCTACAGCTTGCTGTCAGCGATTCGCAGCTGCCGCGCACGGGATAGAATCGCATCCTCGACCGCTTTGATGGTTTCCGGCGCGACGGAGCCGCCACCTTTGGTCTGCATCGCCAGCTTCAGCGACCGCGCGTCCAGTGCTGCATCCTGCACGTAAATCGTCGCGCGATATGCCCGTCCGCCGCCCGGTGCGGTGCCATATCCTGTCACGATTACCCCGGTAAACGGGTCAACCGACTCGATCGGCAAAAAGTTCAGCACATCCAGCGAAGCGTTCCAGATATACTTGTTTACCTTCACCACCGTGCTTGGATCGTCCTGCTTGCGGAACAGGTCAGAGATGCGGCCTCTGGTGGCATTGACGCCCGACATGTGCGCTTTTGATTCCTGCGGCGCCAGAACCTCACCGATCTGCGGCGCGTCGGCGGCGGTGCTTCTGCCGCCGAACAATCCGCTGCTGCTACCTCGCCCCCCACCACATGCGGCCAGCAGGACAATCAGTCCTAGGGCTAGTGCTGTATTCATATAGCGGTGAAAAGCCATCCGAGCCCCCGTATCCTTACGCCGTTGTCTAACTGAGTGCCTCGGGGCTGCCAAGGCTTTTCCCGGATGCCTTGCATATGGGTCAACGATTCGGACCCGACGCCACTGCCTCGGGTTGCCGGCGAATTCGGTGCGCCCGGCAGGTA